>NZ_JBFLUG010000171.1:0-13247 GCF_041008525.1 Parafrankia sp. FMc2
CACCAGCAACGCCGCGCCCGCTACACCGCCTCCCGTTCCACCCGCCCCCAGTGGCTACCCACGGTTACCGCCCGTCCGAAGGTCGCGTAATCGGACCAACACAGATTCCGGTCAACTGCGAAGAGCCGCAAACGTTACGAACACACTCCCCGGGAGGTCACCGCGGGAATCATCCATCGCTTTACGCCGATGGTCATGGGCATCGATTGACGCCAAGCAAAATAATTACACTCCTGTGACGATCTCCACACAAGGTAAGAGTAAGCTGCGCCATCCAAATCCATCGATGGTGAGTGTCAGATTTTGACGATCAGCAAAATAATCTCGCACAACCCCGAGACAGTTTTCGTCAGCGAATCAATCGGACTCCCGTGATGGTTATCGACGTCGTTTGACAATCAGCAAAATTGTTTGCCGTGACCCCCACTGGTCATCGTTGACATGTCTAACGTCATCCCTCGCCGGAGACTGTTGGATTTTGTCGAAAAGCAAAATACGCCGACCATACCCATCCCAGGGTTTCGTTGCGCAAGCCGACGAATTCTCCCCACGGTCATCGTGAACTTTTGCCTATAAGCAAAATACGGCGACGGTCACCATGCCCGGAAAACGCCAGACCAGTATCACCCGAATCCCGGTGGTCATCGTCGACGTTTTATGACAAGCAAACGTCGACGACTGTCGCCATGAGCGGATTTTTCCGGTCTGTGCGACAGGCGAGCCTCGTCCGCGCCTGCCGTTCGCCCGGGGCATCGGCCGCCGGATGCGGAGCCCGCCCGGGGACCGATCAGGTCCAGGGGGTGAGGGAAGGCCAGGCGGGATCGCCCTCGGCACGTCCTGACAGCCAGCGCAGGGTTTCGCGGGTGGGGACGTCGACCCGGAGCACTCGCGGGCCCCGCCCGGCGGTGAGGGAGGGTCGGTCACCGGGGGTGAGGAGGACGGTGACGTCCGCGGGCACGCGGTCGGGCAGGCGGCGGGTCGACCAGGCCCATTCGGCTTCGACGTAGGCCGGGCTCAGATCCTCCCATTCCGGGCCACCAAGGTCCTTCAGACCGAGATCGACCAGGTGGACCTCGACCTCGCGCCACCGCAGGAACACCAGGTCGGCCAGGCTGGTGGCGCCCAGGGTGAGCGTCCGACCGAGGCCGCCTCGCCAGACGTCCACATGGGTGCTGTCCCAGGCCTGCTCCAGTCGGTGGACCGCGTCGGTGAGGTCCGCCACCAGTTGCTGGGCGGGCTTGTCCGCGCCGGCTTCGACGCCCTCCTCGCGCTGGGCCCGTCCGCCCGGATACTGGTCCTCTACGCGCCCTTCCGCTGCCGCGCCGAGGATCCCGGTGTGGCTGTCCGCGTTCCTCGCCAGGTGAGCGATCAGGTGGCCCACCGTCCAGCCGGGGAGGAGGGAGGCCCGGCGCGCGGTCACGTCGTCGATTCCGGCCGCCAGGCCGAGCAGGCGGGCGTGGGCGCGGGAGCAGCCCAGCAGCCGGTCGAGAGGCACGGCGGACGGCGTGTACTCGGGGCCCGGCTCCCTTCCCGGGTGGCTGACGGACGAGGTGACCGACGGCCCTGATGTTGACGTTGTCACCGATGTGGATGCGGCCACCGAGGAGGTCACGAAACCCACGGGGGTTGTTGCCGCCGCCGCCGGCGGTGGCGTTGACGGACCTGCTCCGGACACGTTGGGGAAAGCCATGGGTCAAGGCTCCCCCGCTGCCGAGGGCTCATGCCACCTCGCGCGCGCGTCCGCCGCACTCACCACGCCCCTCCGCGGCCTGCCGGCCCTGCGACACGACGCGGGAGCAGGCGGCGACTGCTCCGGTCAACAGTGCTTCCCGGATCGGTGCCGGGCCGCGGAACAGGCATTCCGGGGCTCCCGCCGAGCCGGTCGTTCGACCGCGGGGCGACCATGTCCAGGCAGGACAGCACCAACGGGAGGGGGCCCGCATGATCATCACCCGCGGTCCGGCGGACCGACCGGACCGCCCGGCGGACGGATCGGGCAGCGGAGTGACTGGCGTTGGCGCGTTACTGCACGACCCGGCGCTGGTACGCGGGCTCACCAGGCAGCGGCTGAGCCGGCGGAACCTGTTCCGCCTCGCTGGCCTGTCGGGTGCCACGGTCCTGGCGGCGGCCTGTGGGGAGGGCGCCGGGCCGGGTGGCCCCGGCGCCGCGGATGACGTCGCGGCTTTCTGGTCGGGGCGGGAACGGGCGGGAGGACTCGACTTCGCGAACTGGCGTTTCTACATGGACGTCGGGGCGTCCGGTTCCGGGCATCCCTCGCTCGAGCTCTTCACCCGGGAGACGGGCATTCAGGTCAGGTACCACGAGGCGATACGGGACAACGAGTCCTTCTTCTCAGGAGTGCGCGCCGACCTGGCCGCAGGCCGGTCCATCGGTTATGACCTGATGGTCCTGACCAACGGCAACGTCCAGAGCCGGGTGATCGAGCTCGGTTATCTGGCGCCGCTCGACCACGGGCGGCTGCCGATGTTCGCGGCCGAGGCCGCCCCGAGCGTGAAGGACCCGGCGTACGACCCGGGCAACCGGTTCACCGTGGCCTGGCAGTCCGGCATCACCGGAATCGCGTACGACCCGACGCGGACCGGCCGGGAGATCTCCCGTTTCGCGGACCTTTTCGACCCGGCCTTCGCAGGTCGGGTCGGAATGTTCGGTGAGAACGAGGACCTGCCGAATCTCGCGCTGCTCGGAATCGGCGTCCCACCGGCCAGCTCGACGCCCGACGACTGGCGGCGAGCCGCCGAGAAACTCCACCAGCAGCGGGACACGGGGATCGTTCGTCGCTACTACGAGCAGGACTACATCGACTCACTCACTGCTGGCGAGCTGTGGATTTCCATGGCGTGGTCGGGTGACGTCTACCAGCGCCTCGCGGCCGGCGCGAACCTGAAGTTCGTGGTGCCCGAAGAAGGCGGCCTCATCTGGACGGACAGCATGTGCATTCCGGTGACGGCGCAGAACCCGGTGGACGCCATCACCTACATGGACTTCGTGTACCGGCCGGACGTCGCCGGCATGCTCGCGGAGGACATCCGCTACCTCACCCCGGTGCCGGCCGCCCGCGGGCACGTCTCCCCGGCGCTGGCCGGATCGCCGCTGCTGTTCCCGACGCGCGCGGAGCTCGACCGCGTGCACCGCTACCGGGTGCTGACCGCTGCCGAGGAGACCGAATGGAACAGGATCTTCCAGCCGGTCTACCAGCGATGACGGCGCCCGGTGGACCGGAGGCTCAGCGATTGCCCTGCGCGGACGTGGCCTCGCGCCACAGGTCGATCTCATCCTTGTTGCGGCGGCGGCGAGCCGCGGTGAGGAGAGCACCGGCGCTGGCCGCCACGGCGACGAGAGTGAACTTGCGCATACCGGCTCCTCCTGGTCGACTGCGTCTCCTGCCACCGTATCGCGCCCTGATGCCCGTCGCCCGGCCTGATCACGACTGATGACCTGCCGGCTGCCTGCCGGCTGGGAACCGGCAGGCAGCGCGGCGCGGCGCAGCGCGACGCGGCTCCGTGGGGCCGCGAGGTCAGCGCTGGTAGGTGGCGCGCAGGACGCCCCGGGCGAGGGTGTGGAAGGTCAGATTGAAGCCGACCACGGCCGGGGCGACCGTGGCGTCGATCTCCAGCTTCGGCACGTCGACGGCGTGGACGACGAAGACGTACCGGTGCGGCCGGTCGCCCTCAGGCGGGGCCGCGCCGCCGTAGCTCGGCGCCCCCCAGTCACTTCGCACGTGGTAGGCGCCCGACGGCAGGCCGGCAAGATCTCCGCTGCCGGCACCGGTGGGCAGTTCTGTCACCTCGGCCGGGATGTCGACCAGGACCCAGTGCCAGAAGCCGCTGCCGGTGGGGGCGTCGGGATCGAAGCAGGTAACGGCGAAGCTCTGCGTCCCGGCCGGGAAACCCGACCAGGACAGGTGCGGCGACAGGTTGGCGCCACCGGCGCCGGTGTACACCTGGTCAGGGCCGAGCGGGCTGCCGTCCGTTATGTCGTTGCTGGTCAGGGTGAACGACGGCAGCGCGGGCAGCAGGTCGAGCGGGTCCGGTGCGGTCTTCCGGTCCAGCAGGGACATCGGTCGATCCTCTCGTCACGGTGGATGACACTGGATGCGATGACGATGAAACATCAGTCCGCCGGTACGGGTGGAGACGGGTCATGAAGCTGGTGACGGCGATGCTGCGTCCGCACCGCGTGGCCGACGTCCGGGCCGCCCTGACGACGTTCGGCGTTCAGGGGATGACCCTGGGTCAGGTTACGGGTTACGGCTTCGAGCTGTGGCGGACACAGACCTTCCGGGGCACCGCGTTCCACGACGAGTCGGTGAGCAATGTCCGGCTGGAGCTGATCGTGACCGATGCGGACGCGCCCGACGTGGTGAACGTGATCCGGCGGGCCGCGGCGTCGGAGGGCAGCGGCGCGGGCAAGATCTGGGTCGTTCCGGTCGAGAGGCTGACCCGGATTCGCACCGGCGAGCGGGGACTGGACGCGCTCTGAGCCTCTCCGGGACACCCGGACGGGTGACGCAATGCCCGGATTGCTCCCGGTTCGGGGTTTTTTCTCATTAGTTGTGTCGGGAAGATGACGTCTGCCGGGACAACCCGATACGGTGGACAGGTTCCGGCGGGTGCCTCCCACTGAATCCCCCCGTATCAGTGGGTCGCCCGCCGGAACCTCTTCAGACCGCCGGCGAGCGAGCTACCGGTTCCGGGTGGCGGAGTGCCGGCCGCCCCCGCGGCGGTTGGCCCGTTCGATGCGGGTGGTCCGCTCGAGGTCCTCATTCTGCGCGGCGCCCTGGAACTCCTCGGCGCCGTAACCGCCGCTTCCCGCCCCGTAGCCGCGCTGGTCAGCCAGCCCCGCCGGGCCGTGAGCCGCCGAAGCGCGAAGATCCTCCGCATAGTGGCTCCCCGCGGCGGGCTCCTGCCCGGCAGCGCTCCCGGCCGCTCCGGCGGAGCCGCGCTCCGCGGCCTTCCTGCGACGTGAACGCAGGACCTCCACCGCGATGGGCAGCACCGAGATCAGCACGATGAGGATCAGCATCGCCTCGACGTTGTCCCGGATGAAGTCGATCTTCCCGAGGAAGAAGCCGAGGACCGTGACACCGCAGCCCCACAGCACGCCGCCGATCACGTTGAAGATCACGAAGGTCCGGTAGTTCATGCGGCTGACACCGGCGATCACCGGAGTGAAGGTCCGCACGATCGGGACGAAGCGGGCCAGCACGATCGAGCGGGCGCCGTACTTCTCGAAGAACTCCTGGGCCTGGTCGACGTACTCCTGCTTGAACAGCCGCGAGTCCTCGCGGCGGAACAGCGCCGGGCCGACCTTGCGGCCGAACAGGTACCCCACCTGGTCACCCGCGATCGCGGCGATGCCGATGAGCGCACATGCGAGCCACAGCGGCGTCGACACCTCATCCCGTGAGATGAGCAGGCCCAGTGTGAACAACAGGGAGTCGCCGGGAAGGAAGAACCCGACCAGGAGCCCGGACTCCGCGAAGACGATCAGCAGGACCACGGCAAGACCGGCTTTTGCCAGGCTGTCGGCACTGATGAAGTCCGGCCCGAGGGCCAGGGTGTTCGACGCGAACGTGGTCACTGTCGAGGGCCTCCTGGTGGATTTCGAGCCGGCCGCGCTGGCGGCTGTGATTTCCAGGGTCTCACGCCACCGGTGTGGCCCCGCTGCGGCCTCGGCCGGGCCGGGCCGGCGGGCAGCCGCCCGACCAGCCGGTCCGCTCGGGCAACTGTTCTGACCCGTCCCGTTCGCGGGCACAGACGGGCCACGGTGGCTGCCGGCGGAAACCTCACCGAAGCCCGGCCGATGCCGATTCAACGCAAAAGGCTCATAGCCTCTACCTGTGGCGAGATCACGGCATCGTCTCCTCGGCCTCGTCCTCGGGGCTCTGGTTCTCGCGGCTCCGCTGGGCGCGTGCTCCCGTGGGTCAGCGGGGCCCACGGAGCCCCGCCCGACCGAGGCGGAACCAGCACCGACCCGCGGCTCTGCACCGGCCCTCGGCTACCACCTTGCCGGCTACGGCCTGGAGGACCGCGCCACCGACGGCGGCCCGGCCTCCGCCGATCTCGCCGACGTGCCCGCGGGCAAGCCCGGGGAGCTGGTGTCCAGCGCCCCGGTGACCGCGCCGGACGGCATCCGCGCCTGGCGGGTGGTCTATCACTCGCGTGGGCCGCAGAACGAGGACCGCCTCGTCACCGGCCTGGTCCTGGCCCCGCCGGCCGATTCCCCGGTCCCGCCGGGGGGACGTCCGCTGGTCTCGTTCGGCCACGGGACGACCGGGATCAACGATGCCTGCGCCCCGTCGCGGGCCGAGCCCCCGCTGTCGACGATCGGCGGAACCCTGCGGCTCGTCCGGGACGGGTACGTCCTGGCGGTGACGGACTACACCGGGCTGGGCGGCCCCGGCGAGCACCCGATCTACGAGGCGGACTCGGCGGCGAAGGCTCTGCTGGACGCCGCCCGCGCCGCCCGGTCGCTGCGGCCTGCCCAGGCGGGTGAGGACGTGGTGCTGTGGGGCTACTCACAGGGGGGGCAGGCCGCCCTCGCCGCCGGGGCCGTCGCCGCCGACTACGCGCCGGATCTCCGCGTCCTGGGGTCGGCGGCGACCGCGCCCCTGGTCGATCTGCCCGCCTCGCTGCACGACATGCGGACCCTCCCGGACGGGGTGGCCTACCTCCTCCTCGCGGTCACCGGCCTCGCGGCCGCCGATCCGGCCCTTTCCTCCGACGCCATCCTCACCGCCACCGGCCGGCGGCTGACCGCCCTGGCACACAACCGGTGCGCTGGCGACCTGCTGCTGGCGAGCACCGGCGAGTCCGTCACGAGTGTCTTCGCCCGCGACCCGCTGCGGACCGAGCCGTTCGCCAGCGCGCTGGAGCGCCAGTGGCAGTACGTGCAGGCGCCGGGCCCGCCCAGGCTGGTGCTCCAGGGAGGGCTGGACACCGTCATCCACCAGGCGACCACCGACCGGGCGGTCAGCGCGCTGTGCGCCGCCGGTGGGTCGGTCGAGTACCACCGGTACGGCCTGGCCAACCACGGCACGGTGATCGACGCCTCGGTGGACGATCTCTCCCGCTGGGTGGCGGCACGGTTCGCCGGCGCCGCCGCCCCGACCGGCATCTGCGCCACGCCCTGACCGCACCCGCAGGCGGTCAGCCGCTCACCTGGGCGGCAGCGTCGGAGCCCCTCGCCGCGGCGAGGGCGAACTCGACGAGCCGACGGTGATACGGCGTCGGCACCGCCGCGCCCTCCCGATCGGCCGCGCCCTCCCGATCCGCCGCAGCCTCCCAGTTCGCCGCAGCCTCCCAGTTCGCCACGCCGCCCAGACCTGTCATGCCGTCCGGAGCCGCTGCGTCGTCCCCAGCCACTGCATCGCCCCTGGCCGCGGCGTCGTCCGCAGACCCACGCGGTCGACCGAAGGCCTGGCGCCCGAACGCCTGCCGGGTCAGCAGGGCACCGAGGAAGGCACTCGCGGCGAGATCCGTGTCAAGATCCGGCCGGGTCTCCCCGCGCAGCCGGGCGTCATGAAAGGCGTCCTGGACGGCTGCGGCACACCGGTCCACCGACTCGCGCCGGAAGGCGGCGTAGAGGTCGGGATACCGGGACAGCTCCGCCACGCACCGGGCAAGGATCGACATCCGCGGCTCGGTGAAGACCGCGTCCACCTGCGGCGCGAGACGCAGGAGGTCCTCGCGCAGCGAGCCGGTCCGGGGGGGCACCAGGCCGGCCGCCAGGGTGCCCAGCGCGGCGAGGACGAGCGCGTCCCGCGTCGCCCAGCGGGCGTAGATGCCGCGCTTCGCGACGCCCGCGCGGGCGGCGACGCTGTTCACGCTGAAGCCGCCGACTCCGTGGCCGGCAAGTTCGTCGACGGCGGCGCGCAGCACCCGGTCGTCGATCGTCGCATCCCGGGGACGGCCCCGACGCGGCCGCGAACAGGCGTCGGCCAGGTCACCGGGAGGCATCGCTCCAGACTAGGCGCCGGACCGCGGCGGCAGCCGCCGCGGCGACGATCAGGCCACCAACGGTCAGGCACGCCGACAGTCGCTACAGAAAGTAACAGACACCCATCGTGACAGAGCGTGGCAGCGGCGGTGTCCCCGATCCGGCCCGCCGGACCGGTGGCGGGGGGAGACGAGCAGGTGACAGGCGGTCTGGACGGATTCCGAAACTCACACCCAACGAACAGCCAACACCCGGCCCCACTATCGCCGCCAACTACGCAGAGTGCTTTTTTTCGGTTCAAAGCCACCGTAACTATGCAGTTTTCGTGAAGATCGCCGCTTAATGTCCTAGTGTTCCAGCAACGGCGCTGTCCACGGGCTCGCGGGACCCGTAGGAGCCCGCGAGCGATGGAGGGCGCACCGTTGCGGATCGCGTTGTTGTCGTACCGAAGTCTGCCTACGTGCGGTGGCCAGGGAGTGTACGTACGGCACCTCTCGCGTGAACTAGTCACTCTCGGTCACCAGGTTCACGTTGTGAGCGGGCCGCCCTATCCGGCCCTCGACCCGGGAGTCGGCCTCACGCAACTGCCGAGCCTGGACCTGTACCGCGACGGTGACCCGTTCCGCTGGCCGGGGTTTCGTGAGTTCCGATCCCTGGCCGACGTCGTCGAGTTCGGCATGATGCGCACCGGCCAGTTCTCCGAGCCGCTGGCGTTCTCGATCCGGGCCTTCGAGGCCCTGCGGCCACGCGGCGGTCGTCGTCCGGACTTCGACATCGTCCACGACAACCAGGGCCTGGGCTACGGCCTGGTACCGCTGCGCCGTGCGCTGCGCCCCTTCGGGATCCCCGTCGTCTCCACGGTGCATCATCCGATCACGGTGGACCGGCGGCTGCACCTCGCCGCCACGACCGGCCGGTGGGCAAGGCTCGGCGTCCACCGCTGGTACTCGTTCCTGCCGATGCAGGCACGGGTGGCCCGTGTTCTCGACGGTGTGGTGGTGCCGTCGGAGAGCTCCCGCCACGAGATCGTCGCCGACATGGACGTCCCCATCGATCTCCTCCACACCGTCCCACTGGGTGTGGAGTCCGACATCTTCACCCCGCGGCCCACTCAGCCGGCGGCTACGGCCGACACGGCCGCCGCGGGAGCGCAGGACGCCGGGACGGCCGGCACCGCGACACCTGTGCCGGGGCGGATCGTTGTGGTGACCAGCGCGGACGTCCCCCTCAAGGGGCTGATGGTGCTCCTGGAGGCACTGGCGAAGCTGCGGGCCGAGCGGCCGGCGCACCTGGTGTGCATCGGGAAGGTCCGGCAGGGCGGCGCGGCGCAGCGCCAGGTCGTCGAGCTCGGGCTGACCGAGGCGGTGACCTTCCGCTCCAACGTCCCCCAGCCCGAGATGATCGAGCTGTTGCGGTCGGCCGAGGTAGCCGTCGTTCCCTCGCTCTACGAGGGCTTCAGCCTCCCCGCGGTGGAGGAGATGGCCTGTGGGCTACCGCTGGTCGCCACCACGGCGGGCGCGCTGCCCGAGGTCGCCGGCCCGAACGGCGAGGCCGCGCTGCTGGTCCGGCCCGGTGACGCCGACGCGCTCGCCGGCGCGATCGGAACCCTGCTGGCCGACCCCGAGCTGCGGGCGCGCATGGGCGCGGCGGGCCGGCGGCGGGTCGAGGAACGGTTCTCCTGGCGGGCTGCCGCTGCCGGCACCGCGGCCTGGTACGAGACGCGGATCGCAGCCGCGCAGACCGCCGTCGGCCGGTCCTCACAGCACACCCCGCCCACTCACACCACACCCATTCGCACCCCACCCGCCCACACCCCACCTGCCACGGCCGGCACGGGCCCCGGCGCGGGCCCAGGCGCGGGCCCGACGTCCTCCACCGCCGAACCCGCATGCTGACCGTCGACTTCGAGCGGTTCCCGGTCCCCGGCAAGGCCCGGGTCCTCGATCTCGGCTGCGGCGGCGGCCGGCACTCCTTCGAGGCCTTCCGGCGCGGTGCCCAGGTCATCGCCCTGGACTACTCGGCCGACGAGGTCGGCGGGGTGAACACGATGTTCGGTGCGATGGCCGCCGAGCAGCAGGTGCCCGCGGGCGCCAGGGCCGCGTCCGTGCGCGGTGACGCACTCGCCCTGCCCTTCGCGGACGGCACCTTCGACCGCGTGATCGCAGCCGAGGTACTGGAGCACCTGCCGGAGGACGGCGGTGCGATGGCTGAACTCGCCCGGGTGCTGCGCCCCGGCGGCTTCGCGGCGGTCACCGTGCCGGCCCGCTTCCCGGAGCGGGTCTGCTGGGCCCTGTCGGACGACTACCACAACGTCGAGGGCGGCCATGTCCGCATCTACCGGCGGGACGACCTGATCGGAAAACTGCGCGCCCACGGCCTCGAGCTGATCGGCCAGCACCGCGCGCACGCCCTGCACGCCCCCTACTGGTGGCTGCGCTGCCTGGTCGGCGTGCACGATGACGACCATCCAGCCACGAGGATGTACCACCGCCTGCTGGTCTGGGACATGATGCGCCGCCCGGCACTGACCCGTGTCGCCGAACGCCTGCTCGATCCGGTGCTCGGTAAGAGTGAGGTGCTGTACCTGCGCAAACCACGGCCGCCCCGACCGGACGACCAGTTCACCGCCGCCCCGCTGACAGCGGAGCCGCTGACCGCGGGAGCCGGGCGTGCGGGCAGCTGACGCGGCGGCGATCCAGGCCGTTGTCAGCCGTGACGCGCTGCGGGCCACCGCCGACGCCATAGCCGCGGTCCAGGAGCCCGACGGGGCCATCCCCTGGTTCGCCGGCGGCCACACCGACGCATGGGACCACCTCGAGTGCGCGATGGCGCTCCTGATCGCCGGGCGGGTCGACGCCGCGGACGCCGCCTGGGAGTGGCTGCACCGCCGTCAGCGCCCGGACGGCTCCTGGGCCACCAGCTACCTCGGCGGAGCCGTCCGGGAGGACTTCGCCGACAGCAACCAGTGCGCCTACGTGGCCACAGCCCTCTGGCATCGCTGGCTCGTCACCGGCGACCGGGAGTTCGTGGCCCGCATGTGGCCCGTCGCCAGGGCCGCCCTGGACTTCGTGGTGGACATGCAGGCCCCCAGCGGCCAGATCTGGTGGGCTCGCGACCCCGCCGGCCAGGACTACCCCGAAGCGCTGGTGACGGGATGTTCGTCCACCCTGCACAGCCTGCGCTGCGGACTCGGCCTGGCCGCCCTCGCCGGCGAGGCGAAACCTGACTGGGAACGGGCCGCCGGTGCGCTGTGGCACGCGCTGCGCCATCACCCGGAGCTGTTCATGTCCCGGGACCGCTGGTCCATGGACTGGTACTACCCCGTGATCGGCGGCGTGCTGCGCGGGGCGGAGGCGCGGGCGCGGCTGCGCTCCCGCTGGGACGACTTCGTCGTCGACGACCTCGGCATCCGCTGCGTCGACGACGAGCCATGGGTCACCGGCGCCGAGACCTGCGAACTGGCCATCGCTCTGCACCTCGCCGACGACACCGACGCGGCCGTGCAGATGGTCCGCAACATGCAGCATCTGCGCGACCCCGGGGGCGGCTACTGGACCGGCTGGCAGTTCGCCAGCCAGGTCCACTGGCCCGAGGAGCAGTCGACCTGGACGTCGGCCGCGGTCATCCTCGCCGCCGACGCACTCTCCGGCGGCCCCACCGAACGCACCTTCCGCGGCGATGGTCTGCCCGAAGGGCTCTGTTCCCCCCGCAAGGCCCCCAGCCTGCCCGCGCCCCGCGAGCCGGCCACCGCCGGCTGCGGGTGCGGGCGGGAACAGGCCTCAGAAGAGGCGGCGGAGCACCCGCAGACTTCCCGTACGTGACGTCTCGCTGAATCCGTCCCGTACCGCGCGCAGCAGCACGTGGTACGGAGCCTGGCCGCCGTCCGCCGGATCCGGGAACACGTCGTGGATGACCAGCCGGCCACCGGGGCGGACATGGCGGGCCCAGGCCTCGTAGTCGACCTGGGCCTGCTTCTCGGTGTGCCCGCCGTCCAGGAAGAGCAGGTCGATCGGGGTGGACCACCACCGCCCGACCATCTCGGAGCGCCCGACCACGGTCGTGACCACATCCTCGACGCCGGCGGACTCGAGGGTCGCCCGCAGCGTGGGCAGCGTGTCCATCCGCCCGGTCCGCTCGTCGACGAGCGTGTTGTCGTGGAACTCCCAGCCGGCCTGGTTCTCCTCCGAGCCACGGTGGTGGTCGACGGTGACGACCGCCGCCCCGATGAGCCTGGCGGCGGCGGCGAGGTAAAGGGTGGATTTCCCGCAGTAGGTGCCGATCTCACAGATGAGCCCACCGCCGGGAAGCTCGGCGGCGGCCGCGTACAGCGCCTGGCCCTCCTCGGGTGGCATGAAGCCCTTGGCGGCCTGCGCCGCCTGCTGCAACGCCACGTCCACGTCGTCTCCTCGTCCCAGGTAGGGGATCCGAGTGGCGGATCCGAAGGTCCGCGACCAGCGGGATGGACCCGCCCGGCTCCCCACCCCATCGCCGATGCCGCCTGCACGTCTTACCAGAACAGGCAAACAGCACGCATGGGATGCACGCCTCCGGTTTCACGCCCTGACGCCACAACACCCGCCCACGGGCCGTGTCCCACCCGCCGGTGTCGGCTACCGGACACCCGCCCCCGCCCTCAGGTACCCACGGACAGGGATATCCACAAGATAATCCACAGCTTTATCCACAGCCCTGTGTACAGAGCCGGGTTCAGGCCGGCCACGGGGCCGTACGGGCCAGTCCGAGCGCGATGTCCACGAGCCGGGTGCGCGGAAGCTCCGCGACATCCGTCAACGCCACCCAGGCGGCCAGATCTGTGGACCCGCCGGATTCGGGCCGCAGCTCCCCGCCCAGGACCCGCCCCGCGTAGATGATGCGCAGCCCATGGAAGTCCGTGCTGTCCGGCGCCCAGAACTCTCGGATGGAGTCGACGCCCAGCAGGCCGGTGATCTCGACGGCGAGCCCCGTCTCCTCCGCCACCTCCCGGACCGCGGCCCGCTCCGGATGCTCCCCGTGGTCCAGCCCGCCTCCCGGCAGCGTCCACCGCGCCCCGTCCGGCTTCCCGGTCCGCCCGATCCACCGGGCCAGCAGCACCCGATCACCGTCCACGCACACCGCGTACGCCGCGACCCGCTGGTACTCCCGAACCCCCCGCGCCCCGCCCGCCGCCCCCCTCCCCCCACCCCTCCACCCCCCCCCAGCCCCCCACCCACCCCGCCCACCCCCACACCGCGGTGCGACTTCCACCTACGTCTCTATTTACACACAACACACACCCGACCCGCGACGGT
>NZ_JBFLUG010000172.1:0-13088 GCF_041008525.1 Parafrankia sp. FMc2
CGGCTTCGTGCTGGCCTGGTCCCGGTGGCGCCGCCGCCACCAGGCACGCGCACAAGCCAGCCACTATCGCCGCCAAGCCGCAGCACTCCAACTCAACTGATCACAAAAGTCGGGCTGGAGTACTAGCCACACCGCGCCAGCACCCGCGTCCTCGCATCGCTCCGCCGGCGCGGGGACGACCACAGCGGGACGGACCGAATCACCACTGGGGTCGGAAGATCCCCGCGCGTCCGGGAACGACCCCCGCCCGAGGGGCCATGCCCTGCTTCGACGCGGGAAGATCCTCTCGCGTGCGGGGACGACGGCTGGCTCCTCGCCATCCAGCACCGGTGGGGACCCAGCGCTCGGATCAGGTCCTGCCGGTGCACAGCGGCAGCCGCAGATCATTTCAGACTCCGAGCAAGATTCAGTTCTGGCGCTGACCGTCAGGACAGTCGCCGCGGTCCGACCGAGCCAACCACCCGAGGTACCCGGAGCGGTCCACACCCCCGAAACTCAAGGCCATGGTGGCCAACCGTATATCCCAATTCGGGTCTGTCCAGGTAATGGCTCTGTGCCACATTCGGTGGTGACCGTGCGTTAACACCCGTAAGGGCAGTCAAAATGGTCGGAGTCGGGCGTCCCGTCGTCGACCGCAAGGTCGGGCAGTCGCCGCAGCGTGACACCTGAAAGCCTCGTAATGGCACCAAACGGACGTGGACGCTGGCGCGGCGCCTGGTCGCTTTACGTCACCACCGAATGTGACACAGAGCCGTTACTCGTACAGTCCCCCGCTGGAGAACTACGCGTGCGGGATCGGCCAGTAGTTGAGTTCCTCCTCCGCCAAGGGGGTGTCGCGCCAGCCGAGGTCGACCGGGGCATGTTGGACGCGGCCGGTGCCGAGCATCGGGAACGCCGCGGGGAAGTTCGGGACGAGCCCGGGGATGACGACGCGGGTGGCGTGCATGCCGGCGGCGGCGACGTCCGGGGTGGTGAGGTCGACGTAGCAGATCTCGAAGCCGCGGGATTCGATGCGGTCGCGGTAGGTGGCCAGTGAGCGGTCGGGCAGCGGCGGAACTGTGTTGATGCCCCTGGTGGCCGGGACGTCCGTCCAGGGCCGAACGGCTTCGACGGCGCGCGGGTCGAGGAAGATCTGCTGCTGGCACATGAGGTCGGCGCAGTCGCGGAAGTCGGCGCGGTAGTCGTCGAGGTAGTGGCGGTCGGCCCGCCACTCCTTCAGCCCCTCATACGAGGCGAAGCCCCATTCGACGGCCTGCCGGATGAGGCTGTCCTCGATGTCGAGGTCGCGGCTGCCCTCCTGCAGGGTGAGGGCTTCCGTCCACGCTTTCAGGCCGGCCTGGCGGACGTCCGGGCGGGCCGCGAAGCCGATGGTGAACCAGTCGTGCTCAGTGTTGTGGACGATGCCGGCGGCGACCGGGATGCCGAACTCGTTGTCGATCGGGATCAGGGTGGCGCGCTGGCCGAGGTCGTGCGGGCGGCCCTGCCAGAGCCCCTCCAGGTCGGGGGTGAGGGCCAGGGCGGGCAGCGGCTGGCGGTTCATCCACCAGATCATGGTGGCGTCGCGTTCTACGAGCTCCTCGATGCCGGAGACGATCGACTGGTCGAGGGTCCGCCCGGCGGAGACGCCGGAGAAGTTCATGTAGTTGGTGATGGGGTGGGCGACACCGTCATCGGGGCCGAGGCCGGCGCCTCGCTCACCGGCGATCCAATTGACGTAGACGAGGGTGACGGGCAGCCACACCCGCCTGTCCTGGGTGAGGGAGCGGCCGCGCACCCAGCGGACGGGCAGGTCGCGGGTGAACGGCACGAACGGGAAGCCCTTCGCCTCGTACAGCGCCTGGCTGTAGAGGACGAGCCGTTCGGGGTCGACGGCGTGCTCGCCGGCGGCGACGAGGTCGTCGTAGGAGGACCAGCGGATGTCGTTCTGCTTCATGTAATTGCCGCAGTAGCGCTCGACGGCCTCGCCGACCGCCGAGGCGCGGGCGCCGCGCGCGTCGTCAAACACGCTGCCGCCGCAGATCACGTCGTTCGCCCAGTCCGGCTCGACACGGCCCATGGAGGAGTTGTGGGTCTGCGCGGTGCGCAGCCGCTCCGGGACGGACGGGTCGTGGGTGATGTCCCGGACCCGCTGGATGATGCCGGTACGCGGGCTGATCAGCAGGTTGGTGCCCTGCTCCCCGGAGATCACCAGCGGGCCGGCGAGCTGCCGGTCGGGCATCGGCAGGACGGGGTGGGTGACGAGGCCGAGCTCCACCGGGTCGGCTTCCACCTCGGTGGACAGCGTGCGGCAGGTCACGCCCGTGAGGAGCCGGTCGAGGTCGGCGGCGAACGAGCCGAGCATCCAGGTGAGCTCGGAGGCGGGCGGGAGGTAGATCTCGCCGACGGGCGGTGCGATCAACGCGTCGAAGACCTCTTCCTCGTCGACCGCGCAGCGGCGGCGGGCGAGCAGGTCGCGGTAGTTCGCGGTGCGCCCGGGCAGGATGGCGGGCCCGAAGTAGGCCTTCCCGGAGTCCAGGTGGAACTGGGTCCAGCGCACGCCGCCGTCCTGCGCGGCCTGATCCCAGGCGAGCAGCCAGGGGGCGTCCAGCCGGGTGCGGGCCACCACGACGAGGGTGGTGGCCGGATCGGCGATCCGCGCGAGGAATTCCGCCGGTTCAGGCAGCGGGCCGGCCTGGATCACGCTGGGGAGCGTGGGGTCGAGCAGCGGGGCCAGGCTTTCGAGAAGGCTCGCTTCACCCACGAGCAGCAGGCTGCCGACGGGCGGCAGCTCGCCGGACGCCGATGCCTCGGACGCCGATGCGCCGGGCGGCGTCCCGACGGGCGCGAAGCGGGACCGGTCGGCGGCCCGCGGGCTCGGCTCCGTGGTCAGGCAGCCCTCGGCGAGCAGGACGTCGGGCACCTCGGCGAGGTCGGTGCTGGCGCCGCTCGCCGCGAGGGCCTCCTCGACGGTGCGGGTGCCGTCCAGCGCGGCCAGGAACGCCTCCAGCCGCTCCGGCGGCGTGGCGACCCGGAACAGCTCACCGCGGGGGGTGACCACCAGGCTGTCGTTCTCCCCGATCGGGTGCACATCGGCGCGGACGCGGGCGGGGCGAGATCCCCCCAGATCGCCGGTCGGGACTTCGGTGAAAGCGGTCGTCATGGCGTCAGGGCTCCTCGGCGCGACGGCGAAGAATGATGCGGTGGTGGGGGAAGAAAGGTACTGCGGCAGTTGAGAAAGGGGCGCCGCGGCGGCGCGGAAAGGGAAGGAGAAATAATGGAGAAGCGGTTGCGAAACAGTAGGTCGATGGTGCGATGGAGGGGTGGGGAACCGGCGGGGCGGTAGAGCGCTCCGCCCCGCCGGCCGTGAGCGACTCCGAAATCACTGGCTGCCGGTGCTGCGCGGGACGTGCCGCGCCACCTTTCGCCGGTGACCGGAACCGGGGGCTAGAGAGCCCAGGTGAAGGAAATGCCGGCCGTGCTGTGCGAGTGGTGGTTCGAGTTCGGCGCGAGGGCCTTCTCCCACTTGCGAGCCGCGATGCGAGTGATCATTCTTGTTCACCTCCTGTAACGGTTCGGTAGACGAACCTGTGATGTGCCCGGGCGAGTCCGATGGTAATGAAAACGGTTCTGACTTTCAATTGGTATGCGCACTTGAGTCACGACGAACTGCGGGAGCCTTCGGGGCGAAGACGAGCTGCCGGAACTCGCCGTCGTCGACGATCCGCACCCGCACCCCGTAGACCGGTTCGAGCACCTCGGGCACGCAGACCTGGCCGGGCGACCCGGTGCGCACGACCTTGCCGCCGTCGAGCAGGACGAGGTGGTCGCAGTACCGGGCGGCCAGGTTCAGGTCGTGGAGCACCACGACCACGGTGGTTCCCAGTGACCGCACCAGGCCGAGGATTTCGTGCTGGTAGCGGACGTCGAGGTGGTTCGTCGGTTCGTCCAGCAGCAGGTGGTCGGCCTGCTGTGCCAGCGCCCGGGCGATCAGCACGCGCTGCTTCTCGCCCCCGGAGAGGGTCGCGAACACCCTGTCCGCGAGGTGGCGGGCCCCGACGCGGCGCAGCGCCGAGGCGGCGAGCTCGTGGTCGGCCGCGGTGTAGCTCTGGAACGCCGACCGGTGCGGTGAACGGCCGAGCAGGACCGTCTCCGCGACCGTCGACGGCAGGTCGGACGACGTCTCCTGACCGACCACCGACAGCCGGCGGGCCAGCTCGGCCGGCCGCAGGTCCGTGACCGGCTTCCCGTCGAGCGTGACCAGGCCCGCCCGCGGTGCCAGCGATCGATAGAGGGTTCGCAGCAGGGTCGTCTTGCCGCTGCCGTTCGGCCCGACCAGCCCGACGGTCTGGCCCGCCACGGCGGTTAGCCCGACCTGGTCGAGAACGGTCCGTCCACCGAGGGCCACATCGACGCCCGCCGCCCGGATGCCGCCCAAGGCTGCCTGGCCGGCTGGGCCGATTGGGCCGGCCGGGGCGATCGGGTTGCCCGCGACGGCCGAGTCGGCGGCGTGTGGCCTGCTCTCCCTCGCCCCCGCGCCAGGTGATCTCACGCCCCGCGGTCGAGTTCCTTGGCGAGGAACTCGACTCCATCGACGGCGGACGGCTCCGGGCTGCGCAGCGCGTAGTCGAGCAGCACGATGCGGTTGTTCCGCACCGCGGCCATGTCCGCGACGCCGGGGAGTGCCAGCAGCTTGGCCTTAGCCTGGTCGGCGGTCTCGCCGTCGAGCCCGTAGCTCAGCACGATCACGTCCGGGTCGCGGCCGATCAGTTCCTCCAGGTTGCCCTCGGCGTAGTTCTTGTCCAGGTCTTCGAACACGTCGGTGACGCCGAGGATGTCGAACTGGTCGTGCACGATGTTGCGCTTGCCGGTCACCGAGATCTGGGTGCCCCAGAAATAGACGCCCGCGGCGCGCAGCTCGCCCGCGCCCTTCGCCGCGTCACCGGCGGCTATGAGCCGGGCCTTGAGGTCGGTGACCGCCTCGTTCGCGGTCTCGGACGTCCCGAAGATCTTTCCGTAGAGCTCGAGGTCGGTCCAGATCGCGTCGAACGTTGTCGAGGCCTCGTCTCCGCTGCCGGTGTCGTGCCCGCACTCGCCGGTCACCAGGAGGTTCGCCAGGCCGGCGCCTTCGACCTCCGCCGCCGTGGTGTTGAACAGCCCTGCCCCGATCACGATGTCCGCGCCGGAGCCGATCACGTTCTCCAGCGTCGGGTCGTCGGGGGTGACGATCGGGACGTCGCCGAGGAGGTTGGCTGCCTCCCCGTGCAGCGGTGTACCGAACTCCCCGGAACGGCCCACCACCCGGTCGCCGGCGCCGGCGACGGCGAGCAGGCTCGGTGCGGCGGTGCCGACGGTGAGCACGGCTTCCGGCTGCTTGTCGAGGGTGATGTCCTCGCCGCAGTTCGACACGGTCGCCGGGAAGCTCAGTGCCTCGACTCGGCCGCTCGACCCGGCTGGCCCGGCGGACGGGCCGGCGGACGGGCCGGCATCGTCCCCGCCGCAGGCGGCCAACATGAATGCCAGGGCCGCCGAGGTGACGGCGGCCAGCACGGGTGCGGGTCTCATGATTACCTTCCAGATGGGTTGGGTGGGGTTGGGCTATGGAGCCGTGGCCAGCGCGGAGGTGGTGCGGTGTCGCCGACCTCAGTCAGGTGGGCGAGGTGGTGTCAGTCAGGCGGCGTCGGTCAGGGGGCTTGGTCACGCGGCGTCAGCCTGCGGTCAGGCGACCCCGGTCAACAGGTAGGCGATTCCCGGTCAACCGGTGTCGGTGGTGCCGTGGAAACGGCGGACCAGCATCAGCAGGAACGGCGCGCCGACGAGCGCGGTGACGACGCCGAGCGGCATCTCGCGGGGCTGGAGCACGAGCCGAGCGGCGACGTCGGCCCACACCAGGAACGCCGCGCCGAGCAGCGCGGCCACCGGCAGCACCCGGCGGTGCTCACCGCCCACCATCCGGCGGGCGACGTGCGGGACGACGAGGCCGACGAACCCGATCGGCCCGGCGATCGCCACGACCGCGCCTACGCACACCGCCACGATGACGAACGCCTGCGCGCGCAGTCGGGTCGGACGGGCCCCGAGGGTCAGCGCCGTGTCGTCGCCGATCGACAGCGCGTCGAGGCGCCGGGCCCAGGAGAACAGCACCACCATCGTGAGAGCGAACGCCGCGGCCGGCACCGGCAGCGACGACCAGCGTGCCTGGGTGAGGGAGCCGAGCAGCCAGAACAGCACGCCGCGGGCGCCGTTGGCCGAGTCCGAGGCGAAGATCAGGAAGCTGGTGAGGGCGGACAGGGCGTAGGACACGGTGATGCCGGCGAGGACGAGCCGCGTCGAGGTGAGCCGGCCGCCGACCCGGGCGATGGCGAAGACCAGTGCCGTGGCCGCGATGCCGCCGACGAAGGCGCTGCCGGACAGGCCCCAGGCGCTGCCGCTCAGGGAGACGCTGAACAGCAGCGCCGCCGCGGCCCCTACAGAGGCGCCGGAGGAGACTCCGATGAGATACGGCTCGGCGAGCGCGTTGCGGACGAGGGCCTGCAGCGCGACGCCGCAGATCGCCAGCCCGGCGCCGACGAACACCGCTGACAGCACCCGCGGCGCGCGGACCTTCCAGGCGATCGAGTCGTGGGCCGTGGTCCAGCTCACCTGCTCCGGCCAGCCGACGGCGTGATGGCCGATGACCTTCCAGACGGTCGCCAGCGGCACCTGGACGGGGCCGAAGCTGACCGCGAGCATGGAACTGGCCATCAGGACCGCCGACAGGGCGAGAAGCCAGACCAGGAACAGTCGCCGCCGTCGGGCCCGGCCGAGATCGTCACCGTGGCCTTCGACGACGGCGTCGACACCGTCGACACCGTCGGTGTCGACCGCGACGGCGGGGTGCGGTGTGGGGGCCGGTGAAGCGGGCGCCGAAGCCGGCGCGGGGGTCGTCGTCATCTCCGCGCCCGCCTCAGCCGAGCTGCGCGCGCATCAGCGCCACGAACGGGCCCGAGCCGGCCAGAAGCTCCTCGGGGCGGCCTTCCTCGACGACCCGGCCACCGTCGAGCACCAGGACGAGGTCGGCGGCCCGCACCGTCGACAGCCGGTGCGCGATGACCAGAGTGGTGCGGCCCCGGCGCGCCTCCGCCGTCGACGCGGCCACCGCGCGCTCGCTGTCGGCATCCAGGTTCGACGCAGCCTCGTCGAGGATCAGCACTGCCGGGTCGCGCAGCAGCGCCCGGGCGATGGCGACCCGCTGGCGCTGACCGCCGGACAGCGCCGCGCCGCGCTCGCCGACCGGGGTGTCCAGGCCGGCGGGCAGGCTGTCGGTGAACTCGGTGACCAGCGCCCGCTCGCAGGCGGCCGCGACCGCGGCGTCGGAGGCGTCCGGCCGGGCCAGCCGCACGTTCTGGGCGATCGTGGCGTTGAACAGGTAGACGTCCTGCGGGACGAGGCTGACGAGCTCCCGCACCTCGTGCTGGCTCAGCTCGGCCAGGACGCGCCCGCCCACCAGGATCTCGCCCGAGGTGACGTCCCAGAACCGCAGCAGCAGGCTCGCGGTGGAGGTCTTGCCCGCGCCCGAATGGCCGACGAGCGCCACGGTGGCACCGGCGGGAACCGTGAACGAGAGACCGTTCAGAGCCAGCGGCAGATGCGCCTGGTATCGGAAACTGACATCCCGGAACTGGACGTCCAACGGCCCGAGCCCGGATGACGGCTGTTCGGGGGCCGGCTGCTCGGCGGACGGCCTCCCAGGCGATGGCTGCCCGGATCGCGGGCGTTCGTCGACGTTGGGTGGGGCATCGACCACCTCGAACACCCGGACGGCGGCCGCGCGGAGCTCACCGAAGCGGGTGACCATGCCGAACGCCTCCATCAGGGGCACGAACGCGCCGGTCGCCACAACCACCATGACCGAGTAGGCGGTGAAGGTGAGGCCGCCGTCGACAAGCTGCTGAACGCCCAGCGCCAGCACGCCGAACGCGGTCGCGGCGATCACGAACTCCGCCGCGCTCGACTCGAGACCCGTCCGCAGCGCGTACCGGCGTTGGCGCCGGCTCACTGCCCTGGTGGCGGCGAGCAGCCGTTCGGTGTGGGCCGGCTGCCCGCCGAAGATGACCAGTTCGCGCAGGCCTTGGACGCCGTCGAGCGCGGCCGCCTTCAGGGCCGCGACCTCCGCCCGGATGGCGCGGCCCTGCTCGTCCGCCTGGCGCTGGCCGATGAACGGCACCACCGCGACCGTGACCAGCCCGGCGGCGAGCACCAGGGCCGGCGAGCCCGCGAGCAGCCCGACCGCCACCACGGCGCCCAGCGGAGCGACAGCCGCGGCGATGGCGGTCGCCGCCGTGTGCGCGTAGAACCATTCCAGCGTCTCGACGTCGGCCATGGCCGTGCCGGCGACCTCACCGGTCCGCCGGCCCAGCAGCCCGCCGGGCGCGGTGCGCTCCAGCCCGTCGAACACCTCCAGGCGCAGCGAGGCGAGGACCTTGAACGCCAGGTCGTGTGCCACCCACATCTCCGCCCAGTAGGCGGTGGCATGGCCCAGGACCAGCCCGGCCAGCAGCGTGAGCAGCCAGCCCACGTCGCCCAAGGACGCGCCGCCCGCGACCTCGGCGACCAGCGCGGCACCGGTCGCGATGGACGCGATCGAGGTGAGATGGGTCGCCAGCGAGCAGCAGACCGTCACGATGAACGTCGCGCGGTGGCGGCGCAGCACCGGGACGAGGCGCAGGATCGCGCCCGGCGCCGCCGCCTCAACCGTGGGCGCTGCCCCAGGCGTCGGCGCCGCCTCAGGTGTCATGATCATCGGCCGGCCCCCGATCCGACGGTGACCCGCTGCGCGGCGATCAGCTCGGCGTAGCGGGAGCCGCGGGCGACGAGCTCGTCGTGGCCGCCCGCCTCCGCCACCCGGCCGCCGTCGAGGACGACGATCCGGTCGGCGTCGCGGATCGTCGACAGCCGGTGGGCGATAACCAGCGTGGTCCGGCCGGCGGACAGCCGCCGCAGCGCGTCGGCGATCGCCTTCTCGCTGTCAGCGTCAATGCTGGACGTCGCCTCGTCGAGGATCAGGACGGGGCGGTCGGCGAGCAGTGCGCGGGCGATCGACAGACGCTGGCGCTGCCCGCCGGACAGTGTCAGGCCTCGTTCCCCGATCACGGTGGCGTACCCGTCGGGCAGGTCGGCGACGAACTCGTGGGCGCGGGCGGCGCGGGCGGCCTCGACGAGGTCGGCGTCGGAGGCGGTGGGCCGGGCCAGCCGCAGGTTGTCGGCGACCGTGCCGTGGAACAGGTAGGTGTCCTGCGAGACGACGGAGATCTGCTGTCGCAGCGAGGTCAGCGTGAGCGCGGCGATGTCGGTGCCGTCGAGCGTGATCCGGCCGGAGGCGGGATCGAAGAACCGCAGCAGCAGGGAGACGAGCGTCGTCTTGCCCGCACCCGAGCGGCCGGTGACCGCGACCGTCTCGCCGGATCCGACGGTGAAGCTGACGTTGGTCAGCGCCGGGCACTCGCGGGTCGCGTAGGAGAAGGCCACATCGTCGAACGCGATCGCGGGCGGGGCGGCCCTGGATGCCGGCGTGAACGCGCGGGCGTCGGGGCGCTCGGTGACCTCCGGGATGGCTCCGTAGAGCTCGCCGATCCGCTCGGCGGCGGAGACGCCGAGGTAGCCGGCGTGCCAGTACATGGTGAGCTCGCGGAACGGCCGGAAGCAGGCGATCGCCAGCAGCAGGACGAAGAAGAGGTCGGTGGCAGGCAGTGCGCCGGTCGCGACCCGGCTGGCGGCGACCGCGGTGGCGGCGGCGGCCCCGAGGCTCTGCCCGAAGGCGGTCAGCCCGCTCTCCACCAGCGAGATCTGCATCGAGCGCATCGTCGACCGGTACAGGTGCCAGGTCCTGCCCTCGAGCGCGTTCCGGCGCACGGCGGTGGTGTCGAACGTCTTGAGGGTGCTCATGCCCTGCATGGCGTCGACGTACTCGGCGTTGAGGTCGGCGTAGGCGGCCCAGTGGTCCTGCCCGCGGGCCGCCAGCGCCCGGTCCCACAGCCGGGGCACGATCGGGATCGCCAGCGCAACCGCAGCGACGGTCGCGGCGACGACGATGTCCTTCGACGCCAGCCAGCCGCAGACGGTCAGCACGGTGACCGTGGCGACGATCACCTGGGGCAGGTAGCGGGAGTAGTAGGCCTCCAGCCCGTCGACGCCGTCCACGACGGTGGAAGCCGCTGTACCGGACCGCTCGCGGACGAGATGGCCGGGGCCGAGCGCGGCGACCTGGTCGAGCAGTCGGGCGCGCATCCCCGCGGTGACCACCGCGCAGGTGCGTCGGGCGGCCAGTTCTCGGCCGAGCACGAGGACCGCGCGCAGCGCGATGATCGCGGCCATGACGAGGAGCGGGACGACCACGCCGGCGAACGTCGCCCCGTCGAACAGGCGGGCGAGGACGGTCGCGGCGGCGAACGCTTGGGCCAGCTGGGTTCCAGTGATCGCGAGGCCGACCAGCACGGTGACCGCCAGCGGCCCCCGGAACGGTCCGGCGAGGCGCAGCAGCCGTCGGTGCAGCGTCACCGCAGCCCGCCGTTCCGCCTGGTCGAGGCACTGCCCGTCGTCGAGACGAACCTCAGGGACAAGGAACCTCACACCCTTAAAAGAAATGATTTCGGTTACCGTAGTCGATGGAGGTCGGTCACGCCACCTCCGCGGTCGGGTCGGGTCTGTTGCGTCGACGAAGTCCGCTGCCTCGACGACCTCTACCAGGCATGATCGAGTCATGCGTCGACGTCGTGTCCGGCCACCGGCTCCGACATCAGAGTTCGCCGGGTTCCGGTTCCCACCCGAGGTGATCATGCTGGCGGTCCGCTGGTACCTACGGTGGGTCTGTTGCATTGGGAGATGGCAGGGCATGGTTGACCCCGCCGGGGGGGTGATCAGATCGCGAGGGTGAGTTCGGTGAACGCGGCTGTCAGCCGTGCGTGCGGGGCGGTGTCGATCCCGAGTTCGTAGTGGCCGCGGCGGATGTTCTGAACGAACGCATGCCCTGCGCTGATCGTCTGGACGGAACGCAGGCGTTTCAGTCCGCGCATCGGGCGGAGTCGTGCTTTCAGGCGGCTGTGGTCGGCTTCGATCCGGTTGTTCTCCCGGGCGGCGTCGACGTGGCAGGCCTCGGGGAGTAGCTCGTCGAGGAGCCTGGGGTAGACGGGGGCCTTGTCGGTGGTGACCTCGACGGGCCGGCGGCCGTGGGACAGCGCCTGGGCGAAGAAGCGGCGTGCCGCGGCCTGGTCGCGGCGGGTGCTGGCGAGGACGTCGATGACCTGCCCGTGCTGGTCCACGGCCCGGTACAGGTAGGTCCACCGGCCGGCGACCTTGACGTAGGTCTCGTCGACGAACCACCTGTCCCCAGGACGATGCCGGCAGGGCCGCGCGGCGTCGACGAGCAAGGGCGTGAAGCGTTGGACCGCGAGGTAGGGCGTTGGCGAGGTACTTTTCAGTCCTTTTCCAACGCCCCCCTCCCGAGTCGGGTAGGCCGCCGGCGAGGTGCCCGCTTCGCGGGTCCTTTTCCGTCGGCCTCCCGCCGAACGATACGTGCGCCTTTCAGCGCATATCGCTCTCCAGTGGTTGTGCCGTGGATTGCGTGGTCGGTCGACCGGCGTGGATCGCTTCGTGACAGGGACGACAGACGACAAGCGTCTTACGTCGCCGCATCGCCATGAGTCGAGCCCACGCCGGTTTCTCGCGTCGTCCTGGTTTGTTGAGGTCTGCGAGATGACGGATGTGGTGGACTTCCACGTTGTCCGTTGCTCCGCATGCCTCGCATCCATCCGCGAGGAGCCGATGGATCAGCTCGTTGCCGCGAGAGGTGCCCAGGGTCGGCGCTCGGTCGGTGAGGGCTGCTGTGGGTTGTCGGTGTAACGGGATGCCGCCGAATCGTGCGACCAGTGGTTTCCTACCATCACTGCGTTGGACGACGACCTGGAAGCATTTTCTCGGTCCGTGGTCCGTCTGCACGGTGGCTCGGTACTTTCCTGCCATCGCGTTGATGGTAGACCGATGTTTGCCCGCCAAGGTCTTCAACATGGAAGTCTCCATGTACCAGCACAGTTTCTGGAGCCGGTAGACATCACCGGCGAGCAGGTAGTACTGGACGACGCCCCGATACTCGGCCTGATACTTCGAGACGATCGTGTAGTCGTCGTCATGAAGCATCTGTGGCCGCTGCGCGGGTTTACCGCGCCGGGAGTACAGGGCACACTTGGTTCTGATCACATCCGGGGGTATACGCAACCCGATCGCTCCGTTGACCGCCCGGCGACCCCGGGTGATCTTAGGAACTGTAATAAAATAGTTTGATTTTCTTGTTCGACTGGTGATCGGCGTGTGAGATTACCTGGATAGAGTCCGGACTGTGGCGGTTGACCGGTCGGTGGAGTTCGCGGCGATGGCGGCGCGGCTTGAGGTGCTGTTGCCTCGGTTGAACGAGCGGGACCGGCGGCTGGCGTTGGGGGCGGAGGCACGTTCCTGGGGGTACGGGGGCATTGCCGCGGTGGCACGGGCGACCGGCGTCGCGAAAGGGACGGTCGCCCGAGGTCGCGCGGAGGTGGACACCGACCCTGCGGAACCGACACGGGTGCGGGCCACCGGTGGCGGCCGGAAGCGGGCGGAGATCGCCAACCCCGGTCTGGTCGAGGCACTCGACAGCCTGGTCGAGCCCGAAACCCGGGGGGATCCAGAATCGCCTCTGCGGTGGACGACGAAGTCGACCCGGCAGCTGGCTCGTGAGCTGACCCGGCGGGGACACACGATCAGTCATTCCGCGGTCGCCACGATGCTGCGCACCCAGGGTTACAGCCTGCAGTCGACGCGTAAGACATTGGAGGGCACGCAGCAGCCGGACCGTGATGCCCAGTTCCGCTACCTCAACGCCACCGCCACCAAGTTCCTCGCCGCCGGCGACCCGGTGATCAGCGTCGACACGAAGAAGAAGGAGCTGGTCGGACGCTTCGGCCAGGCAGGCCGGGAGGGGCGTGTCATGACGGCTGTGTAAGCCGGAGGTGGACCAGGATCGACCTGCCTGACTGATCGGGGTAGGTCGGAAAGGGACACCGAATGACGCAAAACCCGACGCTTCGGACTCGCGACGAAGAGGC
>NZ_JBFLUG010000173.1:0-13031 GCF_041008525.1 Parafrankia sp. FMc2
CTGCCCGGAATACAGGTAGACCGCCGCCGCACTCACCCGCGGCCCGTACTGGGTTGGGGCATCCACCCCCGCCGGTGCGGTCGCCTTCGTCCGTGTCCCGCAGCCGCACTCCCGCTCGACGAGCTGAGGTTCGGTCACGTGCGGGCGGAGCTCGGGCAGGTCGAACACCTGCCGGCGTTCGGTCCGGATCACCGGCCGGCCCGAAAGCCGCACCCCGCACCCCGCGCACGGCCCCGGCTCATGCGCGACACACTCGTCAGGATCGGCGACCATACGCAGCGTCGATCCCCGATGGCCGTTCTGCCCACCAGGGCGCCGACCCGTCTTCGTCCGCAGCGACGTCGGGGGCGGCTTCGCCAGCCCGTCCGAACTCGGTGGCTTCGACGAGTTCCGCGACGTCTTCGCGAGCTGCGCTTCCAGCTCGGCGATCCGCTCCAGCGCCCGCGCCAGATCCGCCTGCAAGCTCACCACCAGCACCGCGAGCTCGTCATACGACGGCACCGACGGTGCGGGCGGATCCTCGGACACACCGCAACCCTACGAACCGATCAACCACACCACGCCAACGACCCGAACCCTCAGCCCATCAAGCAACCCCAGCCAGCCAGGCAACCAAAAACAAACAATCTACGAGACCTGACCAGTTACCCATTTTTGTCGGCAGTGCTCGTGGACGAGGCGTGGTTGTCGGTCGTGCGCGCTGGGGCCGGCGGTCGTAGGGTGCCGGCCGGCCGGCCGGTTCGATCAGGGCGCGACACGGGCGGATGTGGCCCGGGAATTCAAAGTCACCCCGAAAACAGCGGGCCGCTGGTATTGGGCCTGGGAATCGGGGGGTGCAACCGCGTTGCGGTCGACCGGCCCGTTGTCAGCGTGCCGGTTGGACGATCGGCAGCTGGCCCGGTTGGAAGCGGTCCTGCGCCGGGGGCCGGGGGTGTACGGCTGGGACGACCAGCGGTGGACGTTGGCCCGGGTCGCGGAAGTGATCGCACGGGAGTTCGGGCTCACCTACACCCTGCCCGGAGTGTGGATGCTGCTGGACCGCCACGGCTGGTCGTGTCAGCTGCCGGCGCGGCGCGGTCGAACGCGACGACAACGCCGTCCGGGAGTGGCAGGACGAGCGGTGGCCGGCGGTATAAAACCACCGCGGCGGCCCGGCCCGCCTGGGTCTGTTTCTGCGACGAGGACAGGGCCTCCAGACCGCCACGGACACGGACCTGGGTCGGCGCGGGGCGACCCAGGTGGTGCGGGTACCCGGACGGGGCGGGTCCGGGCGGGTGAGTGTGGTCGGGATAGTCTGCTACCGACCCGGGGATCGGGCCCGGCTGGTCTACCGCGAGGAGGAGTTCGCGATGTTCGGCGTCGCGCGCTCGGTGCGCGGCAGACTTACCGAGGCGCACCTGGCGGTGCTGGCGCGGCGAGCCGTTCGAGCATCGCGGGCAGCAGGTCCTCATCGCCCCCACCCCCGACCGCGCGTTCCACGAACTGGTGGTTGTCGGCGGCTCCAGCGCGGCCGCCGACAAGCGGGCGGCCCGGCTACGCCTGGGATTCTGGCCCGCGGTGCCCGATCCGGCGCTGGCCCGGCCCTACCACGAGGAATACCGGGCCGCCGGGTTCGACGGCGGTTTCGTGGGCCTACCGCCGACGATGGGTTTCGTGCACGTCACACACGATCCCGACGCCGCTTGGGAACAGATCGCGGAGCACGCCGTGTACGAGGCCGTGACTATTTCCTTCTTGGGTCGATGCTCGGCGTGCCACAGAACGATTCGCGCCCGTGTTGCAACGTTCGCAGGAACGTCGCGATCATTGATCATGTCTCGGAGTTCCACGATCTCTTCCACCGAAAGTTCCACGTCGCTATTCTAGCCAAATACCGGCAATAAATGAAGCGGAATCACGCTACACTAGGCACAATCGACGGCGAACCCCGGAATCCAACGTCGGAGGCCTCCCGTGTACACCGATCTTCTTCCGCGGCCCGGGCCCGTCAACCTCCCGGCGGCCGGAGTTGAACAGTCCCCCGTCACCGCATGCGGCTCCTCGGCGCCGTGCCCGGTCCGCCACGACTGTGCCGCGGACTGCGCCGACTGCATTCCCAGGGTTGCCGGGCTCGTGGACACAAGTCGTGCGATCATGAGACCGGCGGAAGGTGAAGAATGAATTTGCCGGCGAGCAGGACAGCGGGGACGCGGGAGCGCGGCGAACAGGAACGGGCGGGCATCATCCGGGCCGCGCACCGGCTGATCGGCCATGGCGGCGGACCGACGGCGATCGAGGACATCCTGCGGGCGGCCCGGGTGAACCGCCGGACCTTCTACCGGCATTTCCCGTCCAAGGACGCACTCGTGCTCGCCATGCAGCGTGAGGCGGGTGCGCTGGTGCGCGATCGCCTGCGGGCGGCCACCGAGGGCGCCGCGGACGGCCGCGCCGCGGTGATCGCCTGGGTCGAGGAGTTCCTCGCCATCGGCTGGCAGGAGCGGCAGGCCAGGGAAGGACGAACCTTCCTTTCCCCCGAGGTCGGCCTGGTCGCCGGGATTGCCGACGCGCTCGAGGACGTGCACGCCTGCCACCGGGAGTTGCTGGCGCACGCCTTCCGCCGGGCCCGCGAGGACGGCACGCTGCCAGGGGCGGTCCCCGAACGTGACGCCTTCGCCGTCCACGCCGTCGTGCTGCGCTGCCTTGAGATGCGGGCCCGGGCACGGCTGGACCGTCCGTACGCGATGGCTCGCGACGAGATCGTGAAGCTCTTCGTGCCGGGGTCCCGCTCAGAACGCTGAGCGGTGGTGCCCGCCGTCGACCTCGATCCAGTTGCCGGTGACGTATCCGGCCTGCGCCGAGCAGAGGTAGGCGATCATGGACGCGATCTCCTCGGGCCGTCCCATCCTGGTGGCGGGTACCCGTGCGTTGTCGAGCATCCAGGCGCGGCGCTCATCCTCGGTCTCCAGCCCGGCGTTGGAGCGCAGGTAGTCCACGGCGTTCTGGGTTTCGATCCAGCCGGGGGCGACCATGTTGGCGAGCGCGCTCTGCCTAGCGTCGCGGGCGTCGCACGCGGCGTGGTGGGCATCGAGCAGGGTGGTGGCTATCGCGTCGGCCCAGACCTGCCCGGCAGGGTCGCCGTCCTGGATGGACCGCAGGTCGCGCAGGGTGTGCGCGCCGCACCAGGCGTGCAGCGCCTGGGTGAGGTGGGTGTAGCCGTGGTAGCCGTCACGCATCAGCACGCCGGTGAACGCCGGCCAGATCCCGCCGGCGTCGATCGCTTTCGTGTACGGACTGTCCGACGACGACGGCCACGACGAGTTCGTGCTGTCCTTGCCGACTCGACGGTCCAGTTCGCAGACCCTGTCAGCGAGCTGCTCGACCTGCCCGACCAGCCGCTCAATCAGGCGCGCCTGCTCGGTGATCGTGCCGGCCTGGGCGGCGATGGTGGCGTCCCGGTCCGCAAGCAGGCGCACGATTTCCTCGTACGTCGGACGGCCGACTCCACCGAACTGACCGCTCCCGGCGTCCCAAGAGGACATCAGACTTGAATTCCGTGCGGCGAACGTACAATAATATAACTTTATGACCCACGCAACACGGACGGAGGCAACGTGGCCCGCCGTCCAAGCCCGCACCCGCGCACGCCGGAGACCGAGACGGACACCCGGGAAGCCACTGTCCGCTTTGATCAAGAAGCCGATGTCGACGAGGAACCCGGGCGCGGCAGGTGGAACCGGTGGACCTGGGCACTCATCGCCCTGTCGGTGTTCCTGGTCCTCTCGCTCGCCGCCGGCGGCTGGTTGTTCTGGCGTGATCACTCCTCCGCCGCGACGGAGACCGACCGGGACAACGTGGTACTCGCCGCCCGGCAGGAGGTGCTCAACCTCGTCGGACTCAGCCACACCGGCACCGACGCGACGTACGACCGGCTGCTCAGCGGCGACTTCCGCACCCAGCTGACCCAGCAGGCCGACTCGTTCAAACAGGCTGCCACCCAGGGACAGGTGATCTACACCGGGCAGATCCCCGAGGCCGGCGTCGAGCAGCTTGGCGGAGACACCGCGACCGCGCTCGTCGTCGCCAGCGCCAACATCAAGAACACCCAGGCACCGCAGAGCGAGAACCGGCAGTACCGGCTACGCCTGACCTTGCAGCGACAGGACGGCCAATGGCTGGTATCACAACTGGAGTTCGTCGCATGATACGGCTACGTCGGCCCCGGCGCCGCGAACTCGCCGTCGCGGCCCTCTCCATCGCGATCGCCGCCTCGCTCACCGAGAGCGGCCTCCTGCTGCGGGACGCTCAGGCCACGTCCGCCGTATCCGCCGCGCGAGACGACACGCAGGAAGCGGTCGAGACGATCGTGCCGCGCGCGCTGTCCTACAGTTACCGGACCCTGCCCGCCGACATAGCCACCGCCACGGGCGCTGCCACCGGCAACTTCAAGCAGAACCTGCAGGCGCTGATGACCCAAGTGGTCACGCCGACCGCGACCGGTGACCAGGTCACGACGAAGGCGACCATCACGCACGCCGCGGTGGTCGAGGCGCGCCAGGACGAGGTGGTCCTGCTGGTACTGCTCTCACCGGAGAGCACGAGCAAGAGCCAGCCGACGCCCGTGGTCGGCTCCAGCTCGGCTCGGGTGCAGCTGCAGCACACCGGTGGCCAGTGGCTGGCGGCCGACCTGCAACCGCTCTGAACGGCGAGCAACCCTTCCGCCGCTCTGGACGACGAAGCCACCGCGGCGAGCCGGGGTACGCTGCACACAAAGAGCTCATTGTGTTGATTTATATGACTATATAAGGTTGCCCCAGACGAGGCAGTTCCCTCGACGACGAAGGAGTCTCCGGCCATGACCGCCGCGCCGCAAACCCGCCAAGGTGAAGACCGCATGCTCGTCGACGGCGAGCTGATTACGTCCGCCTCCGGCGCCCGCTTCGACAACATCAACCCCGCCACGGAGGAGGTTCTCGGCCAGACCACCGACGCGACCGCCGAGGACATGGACCGCGCGATCGCCGCGGCCCGGCGGGCTTTCGACGAGACCACCTGGTCGACCGACCACGCCCTGCGCAAGCGGTGCCTGGAGCAACTACAGCAGGCGCTGGTGGACGAGAAGGAAGACCTGCGCGCCGAGATCATCGCCGAGGTGGGCGCGCCGGTGCAGACGACCTACCTCGCCCAGGTCGACTGGCCGATGGAGGAGGCTCTGCTGTTCCCCGCGTCGCTGATCGAGAGCTTCGCGTGGGAGCGGGACCTTCCCGACACCGAGTTCTTCGGCGGCACCAACCACCGGAAGGTGGTCAAGGAGGCGATCGGCGTCGTCGCGGCTATCACCCCGTGGAACTTCCCGTTCGAGGTGGTCATCGGCAAGATCGGCCCCGCGCTGGCCGCCGGTAACACCGTGGTGCTCAAGCCCGCTCCGGACACGCCGTGGAACGCGACCCGCATCGGCCGGCTCGTGCGCGAGCGCACCGACATCCCGGCCGGGGTGTTCAACGTCGTGCCGGCCTCGGACAACAAGGTCGCGGAGCGGCTGCTCACCGATCCCCGGGTGGACATGGTCTCCTTCACCGGCTCCACGGCCACGGGCCGGCGCATCGTCGAACTGTCGGCGGCCACGATGAAGCGCACGATGCTGGAGCTGGGCGGGAAGTCCGCGATGATCGTCCTGGACGACGCCGACTTCGCCGCGACCGTGCCGCAGTCAATGGTCGCATGCATGCATGCCGGCCAGGGCTGCGCACTGACGACGCGCCTGCTCGTGCCACGCTCCCGATACGCCGAGTCTGTCGAGATCGCCACCGCGACCTACGCCCAGGTCCCTTACGGCGACCCGACGGACCCCGCGAACTTCGCCGGTCCCCTGATCAGCCGCCGCCAGCACGAACGCGTGCTGGGTTACATCGAGAAGGGCAAGCAGGAGGGTGCCCGCGTGACCGTCGGCGGTAGGCGGCCCGAGCACCTGCCGAAGGGGTTCTACGTAGAACCCACCGTGTTCGCCGACGTCGACAACGGCATGACCATCGCGCAGGAAGAAATCTTCGGCCCGGTGCTCGTGGTCATCCCGTTCGAGGACGACGCGGACGCGATTCGCATCGCCAACGACTCGCCATACGGCCTCGCGGGCGGCGTCTACTCCGGCTCCCCCGAGCGCGCCGAGGCCATCGCGCGGAAGATTCGCGCCGGCCACATGAGTGTCAACGGCGGCGTGAACTACGGCGCTGACGGGCCCTTCGGCGGGTACAAGCAGAGCGGGATCGGCAGGCAGAACGGCATCGAAGGGTTCGAGCAGTACCTGGAAACCAAGACTATCGCCTCTCGCTGAGCCGGAAAGGAAGCTAGCCATGGAACCAGTTCTCGAAGGCGTGAAGGTTGTCGAATTAGCGGCATGGACATTCGTGCCCGCGGCCGGTGCCGTACTCGCGGACTGGGGCGCCGATGTCATCAAGATCGAGCACCCCGAAACCGGCGACCCCCAGCGCGGACTGATCAGCTCCGGCCTGGTCCCGGGGAAAGACGGGGTGAACCATTTCATCGAGCAGCCCAACCGCGGCAAGCGCAGCATCGGCGTCGACGTATCCCACCCCGACGGCCTTGAGGTGGTCTACAAGCTCGTCGAGCAGGCCGACGTGTTCATCACCAACCTGCTCCCCGGCTCGCGGGGGCGCCTTGGAGTCGACGTCGACGCCATCCGCGCCCGCAACCCCAATATCATCTACGCCCGCGGGCACGGCTACGGCACCAAGGGCGAGCAGGCCGATCGAGGCGGCTTCGACCTGGCGTCATTCTGGGCCCGGGGCGCCATCGGCGACGCGCTTGCCAGCGGAGACGGCGACTACCCCCCGGTCCAGCGCCCGGCATTCGGCGACTTGTTCGGCGGCTTCGCCATCGCAAGCGGCATCGCCGGAGCACTGTTCCGCCGCGAACGCACCGGGAAACCGTCCATTGTGGACGTCTCGCTACTCGGGGCCGCCATCTGGCAGCTGGGCCCGGACATCGTCGCCGCGGGGCTGTTTGGCTCCCCGGTCCCCAGGTCCAACCTTGAGGACATGCCCAACCCGGTGGCCAGCTTCTATCGCACCGCCGACAATCGCTTCATCGGGTTGGTGCTCCTGCAGGCCGACCGTTTCTGGGCGGACCTGTGCGAGCGGATCGGCCGCCCCGACCTGGCCACCGACGAGCGCTACGCCGACGCGAAGAACCGGTTCATCAACCGGCGCGACTGCATCGTCGAGTTGCGCAAGACCTTCGGATCCCAGCCGCTGAAGCACTGGCAGGAAAAGCTCGAAGGGTTCGACGGGGTGTGGGACACCTTCCAGAACGCGCGCGAGATCCACGATGACCCGCAGGTCAAAGCGAACGGCTACCTGCCGGAAGTCACCAACGAGAACGGCAACACCTTCGCACTGGCCGCCAACCCAGTGCAGTACGACGAGACCCCGCCCACGCTGCGCGCGGCACCCGGCCACGGTCAGCACACCGACGAAATCCTGCAGGAACTCGGTTTCGACTGGGACAAGATCATCGAATTGAAAACTTCCTCGGCGATACTCTGATCGTGACAACGTGAACGGGCCCTGGCTGGCAGCCAGGGCCCGTTCCACGCACGGTGGTCATTGACCGCCCGCGACCGCCCAGACCTGACGGTGACGAACGCGGCAGCGTCGGAAAGCAGGAAGGCGACGGTGGCGGCGATCTCCTCGGGCTCGCCCATCCTGCCGACGGGAACCTGGCGGAGCAGGTGTGCCCTGGCGGAGCAGGTGTGCCAGGGTGGCCTCGTCGACGGTGTCCACGCGCGGGGTGCGGATGAACCCGGGGACACAGCGTTGACCCTGATCTTCTCCTTGGCGAAGGCCAATGCGGCACTCGCGGTGAGCGAGTTCAGTGCGGCCTTCGACGCGCCGTAGGCGATCATCGCGGGATCGGGGTGGGAGCCTGCCTGGGAGGAGATGTTGACGATGGCGCCCCCGCCCGCCGCGACCATGTCCTCGCGGACCAGCCACATGAGGTGGAAGACCGCCTCGACGTTGATCGTGAAGATCGCCCGCCAGGTGCGAGGTGTGATGTCGGCGGGGCGCTGGCGTTTCATGTAAGCCGCGTTGTTGACCAGCAGGGTGATCGGGCCGAGTTCGGTCCGGATCCGGTCGACCGCCGCGACGGTCGCGGCCTCGTCGCCGACGTCCGTCTGCACCAGCAGGACCCGCCTGCCCAGCTTCTGCACGAGCGCCGCGGTCTCCTCGGCGGCGGCAGTGTCGCTGCGGTAGCTGATGGCGACGTCCGCGCCGCGAAGTCTTCGGCTGCTCCGGTCTCGCTCACGGTGCCTCCAGTCCCGCCTCGGCGGCGAACCGCTCGGCGGCCTCCATCGCCTGGCTGCCTACGGGCCCACGGCGTCACGACGGGCCGGTCGACACCGGCGGCGTAGGACTCGACGAGATCGCGGTCGTAGCCCTTGCCCCAGCCAGTGATCGCGGTGACCTCGAACGGCAGGTCGGCGCGACCGTACTCGGCGCGCATCCGGTTCACCTCGGCGAGGATCGTCCCGATCACTTCGGGCGTCTCGAGGCTGCCGTACCAGCCGTCGCGGGCGACGCGGCGCAGTGCCGCGGGTGCCCGGCCGCCGATCAGCAGGGGCGGGCGGGGACGCTGGATCGGCTTGGGCTCGAACCCGACCTGGGGCATCGTGTAGAACTCGCCCGCGAAGCTCGGGGTCTCCTCACGGAACAGCGTGTCCATGAGCGCGATCATCTCGTCCGACCGCCTGCCGCGGTTGCCGAATTCCTGCGCGGATCGCGACCTTGCCGAGCTCCGCTGGACGGACCGGGACGATATTCAAACCGAACTGCACGGGCGGAGCCGGTGGCCGGCGCGCAGCATCGCGAGGTCCAGCGGCTGCAGTGGTTTCTGTCGGAGTCCCCGTGGCACCACGAAAAGATCAACAGTAGGCGGGTTTAGCTGCTCACGGCGTCCCCGGCCGGCGCGCCGCACCCGGGCGGGGTACTGGTCCTGGATGATTCCGGGGACCGCAAGAGCGGGCATGCCACCGTAGGGGGGTGTCCCGCCAGTACATCGGCTCCCGGGGCGGCATCGATGTCGGCCGCGGCGGTGAACACGGTCCCCTCCAGCTTCGGATGCGGCTCGGCCGTCTTCGCCAGCAACGCGACATTCGCCCCGTCCCTGGCGGCGCGCAGCGCGATGGCCAGCCCGATCCCTCTACTTCCTCCCGATACCAGGACGCTCTTCCCGGCCAACGTCGACTTCGCCACAGCAGCTGCCTTCCTGTCGTTTCCGCCTGGACAGCACCCTAGAAACAGTTAGCTAAATATGCTATTTTTTCTCCGAGGACGGAGGTCACATGACACAGGTTTCTTCGATAGGCACGTACCTTCCGTGCTGGGGAAGCACCCTGCGGCGGCAAGCAGGCGATGACGAGGACGTGCTCACGCTGGCCGTCGAAGCGGGCAAGGCAGCGCTTGAGGGCTCCGGCACAGCCGAGCGCGTGATCCTGGTCAGCCGCGAGTTGCCGCTGCTCGAAGGTGGCAACAGCGCTGTGCTGCTCGCCGGACTCGGGCTCGGCCCCGAGCTCGAGGTGAGCGAACGGCTCGGTGGCGCACCCGCTGCCCTCGACGCGCTCAGCTCGGCACGGCCTCGCACGCTCGTGATCGGCGCGGATCTCGAACCGGCCGGCGCGGCCGCGGTGCTCACCAGCGATGCGGGCCTGCCGGTCCGCGCGACGGCCCGGCTCACCCGCAGTCTCCCCGTCCGCACTCGGGACGCCGCGGGCAACGTGCACGACTACGGCGACCCGCGGCTGCTGCGCGAACGTGGCCTGCTCGCCTCCGTGGCCGCCGCGGGAGTCGAGAAGGCGGTCGCGGTCGCCGGAGCGGACCGCAAGCAGGCGGCGTCCTTGTGCGCGGGCACACCACCGGAACTGCCCACCCTCGGTGCCAGCTCGCCCTTCTTCGCGCTGGCTTCCCTGGCACAGGACGGCACGATCGGCACCCTGCTCGCGATCGAACAGGCGAGCCTCACCGGCGTCCTCGTGGAGACAGCCACGGTGCAGGTCAACCGCCGGGAACTTCCGGCACGCCCGGTACCCAAGGGCGAGTACACGCCGGGTGCGGAGATTCCCATCTCGCTCGCCGCCTACGACCGCGCCTTCGAACCCAAGCTGCGCTGGGAGGCCGCCCGTCACCCCGGCAGCGACGAACTCGACTTCCCGCCCCGGTACCGCGTCGGCCAGGACGGCTCGCTGAGTTCGGAATACACACTGGTGCCGCTGCCCCGCACCGGCACCGTCTACACCGGAGTCACCGTGCATGTCCCGGTCCCGGGACTGCGGACTCCGTACTCGCTGGTCATCGTCGAACTCGACGGGGTGGGCGTGCGGGCGCTGGTGAAGGTGACGGGGACCGAACCCGGCACCGTCGACATCGGCGACCGCGGCCGGATGGTGCTGCGCCGGGTCGCCGTCCGCTCCGGCGTGCCGGACTACGGATACGCCTTCGAACCGGAGGAAGCATGAGGAAAGTCGCTGTCGTCGGCGCGGGGATGACGCCCTTCGCCGAGCACTTCGCACTGGGTATCAAGGACCTGATACCCATGGCGTTCGCCGAATGCGCCGCCAGCGTCGACAAAGGACTGAAAAAGAACGACATACAGGCCGCCTGGTTCGGCGAGCTGAGCACCAGTGACGGGTTCCCCTCCGGCATCCTCGCCGACACGCTCGGACTTCCCGACATCCCGGTCACCCGGGTCGAGAACGCCTGCGCGACCGGGAACGACGCGGTGCGCAACGCCCTGTTCGGTATCGCGTCCGGCGCCTTCGACATCGCACTGGTCGTTGGTGCGGACAAGGTCCGCGAGTCGGCGTCGAAGGACACGTTCTGGGAGTGGGCCGGGATGACCCGCGACATGGCCTGGGACTACCCGCTCGGCCTGGTCGCCCCCGCCAACTTCGCCCTGCACGTCAGCCGCTACCTCTACGAGTCGCAGGCGACGAAGGAACATATGGCTATGGTGGCCGTGAAGAACCACCACCACGCGGTCAAGAACCCGAAGGCACAGCTGCGTTTCGACATCAGCGTGGAGCAGGCCCTCAATGCCCCGACCGTGGTCACCCCGTTCGGCCTGTACGACTGCACGCCGCAGAGCGACGGCGCCGCCGCGCTCCTGCTGGTCTCCGAGGACGTAGTCGACCGCTACACCAACCGTCCCGTGTGGATTCGCGGCGTCGGGCTCGGCCTTGACCGGGTGATGCACCAGCACAAGCGGGACATGACGACCTTCCCGGCGACAGTCAAGGCGGCCAAGCAGGCCCTCGGCATGGCCGGCCTGACGCCTGCCGACGTGCACGTCGCGGAGGTGCACGACTGCTTCACCGGAGTCGAGCTGATCAGCTACGAGGACCTCGGCTTCGCGGAGCGCTTCGGCGCCTACAAGCTCGTCGAGGCGGAGGCCACAAAGGTGGGCGGGCCCATCCCGGTGAACCCGAGTGGAGGGCTCAAGGCGAAGGGGCATCCGCCGGGCGCCACCGGTGTCGCGCAGTGCGTCGAGCTCTTCGAACAGCTACGCGGTGAAGCTGCCAACCAGGTTGATGGCGCGCGCATCGCGCTGGCCCACAACATCGGCGGGCCTACTGCCGTCTCGGCTGTCACAGTGTTGGAGGGCCCCGGTGCCTGACGTTCCTTTCCTGAGCGATTGCACGCCGCTCACCGATCAGCAGCGCGACCTGCAGCGGATGGTCCGCGAGTTCGCGGCCGAGCGGGTCGCGCCGCTGGTGGCCGAGGCGAACGCGAACGAGAAGTTCCCCCGCGAGGTGCTGGTCGAGATGGGCAAGCTCGGCCTGCTCGGCGGACTGGTGCCCGAGGACCACGGCGGGCTGGGCCTTGACCATCTCACGTACTCGATCGTGATCGAGGAGATGGCGCGGGTGGACCACATCGCCGCGGTCTACATGAGCATGCCCTCCAGCCTGGTCGGCGCGGGCCTGCGCAAGTATGGCACCGACGAGCAGAAGGAGCGGTGGCTGCGCCCGCTGGCACAGGGTGAGCTGTTCGGCGCGGGAGGCGTGACCGAACCCCGGTCCGGCAGCGATGTCGCGGGGGTCACCACGACTTACTGTGCCGACGGCGATGCGTTCGTGATCAACGGGTCCAAGGCGTGGATCTCCAATCTCGACAACGCCGACTTCATCGTCACTTTCGCGACGAAGGACAAGGCGCTGGGCCGCAAGGGAATCAGCGCGTTCGTCATCCCGGTCGACACACCCGGCGTCACGCTGAAGCCCTACCGCGACAAGCTGGGGTTCCGCTCGATCTCCACCGGAGACGTGTTCCTCGAGGATGTCCGGCTTCCCGCGGACCATCTGCTGGGCGAGGAGGGCCAAGGCTTCTACATTGCCATGGCCGCGGTGGAGAGCGGACGGCTCGCCGTGGCCTCCCGTGCCGTAGGCCAGGCTCACTCCGCTCTCGAGGACACCATGGCCTACGCCAAGGATCGGGTGGTGTTCGGGCAGGCGATCGCCGAGTTCCAGCTCACCAAGGCCAAGATCGCCGACATGGCGACCGGCGTGGTCACGGCGCGGCTGCTCACCCAGGCCGCCGCCCGTCTGATGGACACTGGCGACCGGGCCCGCATGCAGCTGTCGATGGCCAAGCAGTACGCCAGTGATGTGATGCAACGGGTCGCCACGGAGGCAGTCCAGGTACACGGCGCCTACGGCACTTCGCCGGAGTACCGGGTTTCGCGGATCTACCGCGACGCGAAGGTGTTCCAGCTCGTCGAAGGCGCCAACGAGATCCACCGGCTGCTCGTCGCCGATTACCTGCTGGGAAACCGGAAGTAGCGTCCGGGGGGACACTTGTGGAAAGAATGTGACCCGCCAACACAGGTTGGCGGGTCACATTCTTTCCACGAGATTGGTGCTAGTAGACTGTCGCCGCTTAGTCCTGGCATGTTTCGTGTCTGGGTGAGAGGGTTGGGCTGGCAGGTCTTCCCGTCCCTCTGCCGGTCAGGACTGTGTCGTGGGTTCGCAGAAGAAGCGGCCGGTC
>NZ_JBFLUG010000174.1:0-12954 GCF_041008525.1 Parafrankia sp. FMc2
GGGCCGTCAAGCACGGACTGAAACGTGTGCAGTACCGGCCCGATCTTCTTGTCGGGTTCCTTGCCGAGACCGGGCTTGCTTGGGAAGAGCTCGGATCAACATGACTTCTCGCATTAATCATCAGTAGCTGGTCAGTGCCTTGTGTGGATGGGTGTGGGCCGGGGTCAGTAGCCGATGCAGGTGCTGGCCAGGTCACCCTCGGCGCCGTTGCCGGACTCGTCCGGGACCAGACTCTTCGGATTGTCGTCGCCGGCGTCGAAGGTGAACAGCCAGCTGCAGCCGATCCGCTCCGACGGCTCGCCCTTGGCGTAGGTGACCGGCTCGGGGAGCAGGCCGCCGAGGGTCTCGTCCTTGATGGTGTACATCGCCTCAAGGACAGAGGCCCGGGTGATCTCTGCGGGCTTGGCGGTCTCGATCGCCTTCCTCAGCATCTCGAACGACGACCAGATCGCGGTGGAGTTACCGGAGGTCACGATGCCCTCGGGGGAGTACTTCTCCATCGACTCGCGGTAGATCTTCACCGGCTCGGCGTCGGCCCACCACGGGAAGCCGTTGGTGCCGCCGGTCGACTTGAAGCCCGAGACCTTGCCGAAGGCCTCCTGGTCGAAGCCGGAGTTGATGACCGAGAAGATGCCGCTGAAGCCCTGCTGCAGGCAGTCCGACGCGAACCGGGTGCCGACGGCGAAGCCGATGTTGAAGGCGATCGCGTCGGCGCCCTCACCGATGAAGGACAGGCACTCCGCGGTGTAGTCCGGCGCGGAGGCCGACACCAGCTGCGTGCCGGCGGGCTTCATGCCGATCTCCTCGGCGTAGTCCATCGCCTTGCCGCCGTTCTCCTGGCAGACCGCGACCTCGGCGCAGGCGGCCCAGCCGAACGTCTTGGCTCCGGCGGTCTGCGCCTGGTCGGCGTACGCCTTGATCGTGTAGTCCGATCCGGAGACGTTCTGGAACACCCCGGGCTGCGCGGACCACAGCTTGTCACTCGACCCGCCGCCGCTGATGATCGCGACCGGGGTGTCCTTGAACAGGTCACCCATCGCGCCCTCTGCCACCAGGTCGGTGAGGAAGACGGCGTCGACGGAGTCGTCCTCGAGGAACTCCTTGGCCACCGAGGTGGCGCCGGGCACCGTGTTCTTGGTGTCCACGACCTCGATCTCGACCGGGTGGCCGGCCACGCCGCCGTGGCTGTTGGTGTACTCCTGCCAGGCATGCGCGACAGCCTGGGCACCGAGACCGTTGGTTGCCTGCGGACCGGACATGGAAGCGCCGTAGCCGATCTTGATGGGGTCGCCCGTCAGAGCCGGGGCCGACTCCTGCGCGGTACTGCCCGCCGGGGCGGAGGTGTCGTCGTCGCTGTCTCCACACGCACTGAGCGCCAGACAGCCGACCACCGTGACGGCTCCGAGCCTGAATGCCCACGAGCGGGCGAGGGTCCTGCGTAACACGGATGGCTCCTTATGGTGATCATCGCTCCCGCCGGTGCGGCGGGCTGCTCCTGACGGGAGAGGCCAGATCGGGGCAGCATAACTGTAGGATCATCCAAACACAATTAGAAATTGGGTATCGAACCTTCTAAAGGGGCGCCGTGCCGTAACGGTCGGCGTGGCGGCTCAGGCAGTGTCTCCAACCCGAGGAACACGCCGGATGAGGCGTCCCTGGGTCTGGGTCGCCGGACGCCCGGGCGGGCCCTACCCGTACCCGCGTACCTTCGGTAAGGTGCTAAAAACACAACTAAAGGTCCATTGGGCGCCGGAGCTCGCGGGACCTGAGGAGGACGCATGGGCGTGGCACCCGACCTGGAGACCCTGGCCGACAAGATGGCCCTGACCGAGCTGGTCGCCCGCTTGGAGCAGGCGGTGGACCGGATGGACCGCGACGGCATCCTCGGGTGCTACTCGACGCGGTCCTTCGACGACCACGGCCGTTGGCGCGGCAGCGGCGAGGCGTTCGCCGAGTTCATCTGCGACAACCCCGGTTTCACGACGGCGTCGACGTTCATCTACCACCTGATGGGCCAGTCGATCTTCGAGGTCGAGGGCGACGAGGCCTACGGCGAGTCCTACTTCGCCTACTGGATGCAGACCTCCGAGGACCGGCTCTACCAGTCCATCGGGCGCTACCTCGACTACTTCGAGCGCGCCGACGACGGATGGCGGATCACCTACCGGCGGGTCGTCATGGAGTGGGACGGCACCCTCGCCTGCGAGAACGCGGTCCCCGGCGGCCACTTCCGCGGCACAAGGGACAAGACCGACCCCCTCTACACACGCCTCAAGTGGCCCGAGAACCCGAACACCAAGACCTCCATAGGCTGACTCACCCAAGCAGCGACGCCGCTTACTTGTGTTGTACTCGTGAGGTGACCGGCTATGGGGGTTCGAGTTGTAGGCCGGTTCCGGTCAGGAAGCCCTGTAGCAGGTCGGGGCGGTACTGAAGGCATTTGATCGCGGTCCTGATGACGCGGATCAGGTGGTCCAGGCTGCGGGCGGCGAGGTTGGCCAGCACTCCGGTCTTCAGATGCGCCCACAGGCTTTCCACCGGGTTCAGCTCGGGTGCATACGCCGGCAGCCAGGACACGTCCGCGGCCTGCAAACGGACCTGTTCACGGCGGGCCCGGTCGGCCTCCGTCAACCCGCCGCCATCGGGATACCTCATACACGCGGACTACCCCACGAACCGAAAGTCACCCTGCAGATTCAAGGTCGATAAGCGGTCACGTCGCCCGAACGGCCAGTCCGCCCGGGCGGAAATTGCCGTGATGGCCAGCGGCTCGTGCTTCGTCCGGGTCTCGCGCCGGAACATCGGATGCCGGGTCCGCGCTCGGCGCGCGGGGTCAGATCGAGAGGCCGCCGTCGGCGACCACGATCTGGCCCGTGACGAACGAGGCGTCCTCGGAGAGCAGGAACGCGACCACCCCGGCCACCTCGGCGGGCTCGGAGACCCGGCCCATCGGTATGCGGGCCAGCAGGCTGGCCTCGCGCTCGGGGTCGTCGAGGAGCCGGTCGATCATCGCGGTGCGCATGTGCCCCGGCCCGACCGCGTTTACCCGCACGCCGTCGGCGGCGTGGTCACGGGCGGCGGCCCGGGTCAGCCCGAGCACGCCGTGCTTCGCGGCGGCGTACGACGCCACGCCGGCCGCCCGCACCGTCGTGCTGGTGTAGGAGGCAACGTTGACGATCGCGCCGCGTCCCGCCGGAACCATCACGGCGAGCTCGGCGCGCTGGCACCGGAACACCGCGTTCAGGTTCAGCTCGATGGTGCTCATCCACAGCGTGTCGTCGTAGGTAGCAGCCCGCCGCGGAGCCGGGCTGACCCCGGCGTTGTTGACTGCGCCGTCGAGCCGACCCCATCGCTCCATGGCCGCCGCGACGAGACGGCCGGGGAGTTCCGGGTCGGTCAGATCCCCAGGCATGGCAAGCGCCTCGACGCCGTGCTGTCGTGCGGCCGCCGCGACCTCGGCGCACCGGTCGGAGCGCCGGCCGGTGAGCACGAGATGCGCGCCCTCCATGCCCAGCCGCAGCGCGGTCGCCTCGCCGAGGCCGCCGGTCGCGCCGGTGACCAGGACGACCTGGCCCTCGAATCGGCGTGCGCCTAGCACCGGCCCTCCTCCGCGCCCATCACCCGTCCGGTCCGCTCCCACATCGACCTCGCTCAGGCGCCGAGTCGGATCGCCTGCATGGGGCACATGCGCACAGCGGCAGATGCGGCTGCCTCGTCACAGTCGGCGAGTTCGGCCGAGGTGAACTCCTCGTCGGGCTTGCCGCGGCACGACAGTTGCCCCCTCGTCATCCAGGTCGAACAGGTTCGGCGCGGCGAAAGAGCACTGGCTGTGGTTCTCGCACTGGGTGAGGTCGACGCTGAACTTCACGGTGCCTCTCCTGTCCGTTCAATAGTCAGGGTTTCGCCCGTTTTGTTTCGCCCGTTAGGTCTCGGCCGTCAGGTTTCGCTGGTTTAGGTTTCGGCCGTGAGGTCTCGGCCGACGACGTTCGGTCGTCACAGGATGGCCAGCGCGTTCGCCGGTGAGCCGGCCGAACCGGGGCCGTTCAGTGGAGCGGAGGTGAGCAGGAACTCGTACCGGCCCGCGGCGCGGCAGGCGTCGGCGAGGGCATCGAGGTGCCAGAACTCGCCGACAGGTATACCGAGCCGGTTCAGCAGCGCCGAGTGCAGCCACGGATCCCGGAACGGGAACGGCTCGAGGGTGAAGTTGTCGGCGGCCACGGCGGCCACACCGCCATCCCATAGGTATTCGAGCATCTCCGGCGAGGGATCGATGCCGGGGCAGCGGAAGTCCGGCGTCGCGAGGGCGGCCCGCTCGGCGTACGACGAGGCACGGAAGCCCGTCTCCCATCCGGTGCGCAGGAGCAGGATCGTGCCGTTGTCGATGGCGACCCGCTGGTCGGCCGTACAGCCGCGGAGGTTCTCGACGGTGATCACCGCGTCGGTGCGCCAGTCGAGCGGACGGCCCTGCTCCGCGAGCCACCGCCCGACATCGAGCAGGACGCCGCGGCCGGCGATCCCGCGTTCGGCCCATGCCTCGATGCCCTTGGACTCGTCGGTGGACCCGTTGTAGAAGCACCCGTGCTCCACGTCGCGGACGTGCAGGAACCCATCCCACTGGGAGCTGTACTGGGTGTAGAGCCCGTCCCATAGGTCGTCACGAGCGCGCTCGCTGCGATGGACGACGTGGGTAGGCGCTCGGCGGCGGGATATCGCTGAGGCGGGGTGCGGTGATGGGTAGTACAGCGACGCGTTGAGGCTGAAGACCTGGCCGGTCCTGACGAGGGAGGATGCGGCCGCGACCCGTTCCGGGGTCAGCAGGTTCAACGCTCCCAGCTGTTCGTCGGGTCCGTAGAGCCCCACGGCCCGACCGCTGTGCAGGTCCGCGTAGGGCGGGCGCGGTGCGGCGTCGCCATCCGCCGCCTGGTTCCTCGTCGTCGTGGCCATCGATCGGATGGTACACAGAAAGCAAGATTTGAAGACGATTGTAACAGTGCTACGTTAGTGGTGGAGCGGTGTTCGACCGCCGGCGCAGCCTGATGCGCGCACCCTGATGGAGGTCGCCAGATGAGCCAGGTCGCCACGGTGGGGCGGGGCGCGTCCTCGCTGGACGAGCGCGCCGCCCGCTTCTACGACCTCGACTCCGAGCTCCTGCTCGACCCGTGGACGCTCTACGCCGACCTGCGTCAGCACGCGCCGGTGCTGCGGGTCGGCCCGGCCGTCGTTGTCACGCGGTACGACGACGTCAAGAGTGTCTTCCGCGACCCAGAGTCGTTCTCGAACAAGCGTTGGACCGGCACCCGGGTGACGCGACGCCGTGCGTCGCTGACCCCGGATGAGGCCGAGCGCTACGACTACCTGATCAGCCTCGACGTCAACCACATCGGCCAGAACGACAAGCCCAACCACACCCGGCTCCGGCGGTTCGTCAGCCAAGCGTTCTCCCGGCGCGCGGTCGAGAACCTGCGCGACCGCGCCACCCGGATCGCCCACGAACTGTGCGACGAGATCGACGCGTCCGGCGACGACCCGTTCGACCTGGCGACGCTGTCCTGGCGGCTGCCGTTCCTGGTCGTCTGCTCGATGCTCGCGGTGCCCCACGCGGAGGTCGCGACCTTCCGGTCGTGGGCGCTGGAGATCCGGCGTGGCCTCGGGACGAACTACGACAACCTCGACGCGGCGTACGACGCGACCCGCAACCTGGAGGCGTACGTCCTCGACCTGATCCAGCGGCGGCGTGCCCAGGGCACCGCCGGAGACGCCAGCGCCGGTGCGGATGGCGGCGGCACTGACGACCTGGTCACCGGGCTGGTCGCGAACGACACCGAGGACGGCTCCCCGCTGTCCGACGCCGAGCTGGTCGCGATGTTCGCGGTCATGCTCACCACCGGGAACGCCAACGACATGATCTCCAACGCGGTGATCGCGCTGGATCGGCGGCCAGACCAGAAGGCGTTGCTAAGTGAGGATCCCGCGCTGCTCCGGCCCGCGATCGAGGAGTTCATGCGGTACTGCCCCTCGGTGCACGGTGTGCATCGGGTCGCCGTCAACGACTGCGAGATCGCGGGCTATCCGGTGCGTGCCGGCGAGACGGTCCGGCTGGTGGTCGCCTCGGCCAACCACGACCCGGCGATGTTCGCCGACCCGGACCGACTCGACATCACCCGCGAGGACGCCCGGCACCAGCTCGACCTCGGCTTCGGCATCCACACGTGTCTCGGCCAGTGGCTGGCCCGGCTGGACATCGAGGTCGGGCTGGAGGTCCTGTACGAGCGGTACCCGGACCTGCGGGTCGCGGGCCCGGTCCGCTACCGGCGCGAGTACCAGTTCCGCGGCCCCGAGCGCCTGATGATCGCCAAGCGCTGCTCTCCAGGCGGAGATCTCCGAGGGTTGAGCCCGGGCGTCGATCCCCATCCCAGAAGCCCCATCCCCATCCCCTGATCCCCATGCCACAAAGGACTGCTACGAAGCCGGAAGGGCCCGTCATGAAGCTCGCCTCGCACATCGCCATCGGGGTTCGCGACCTGGAGCGCTCCCTGGTCTTCTACCGGGACGTCCTCGGGATGACCGTCATCCGCGACGCTGTCAACGCCCCACCCCGGGACGAGCTCTACGGCGCCCACGTCTGCTCCACCCGGCGTCGCGAGGTGATGTTGCGGATGGACGGCAACGAGGGGGAGGGGTTCGGCGACCGCGTCTTCCTGGCCATCTCCCAGTCGGACGAGCTCGCCGACAACAGTTCGCTGAACCTGGAGCACATCGGGATCCATCACATCGGGTTCTGGGTCGACGACATCCCGGCGCTTGCGGAGCGGCTTCGGGCCGCCGGCCACGAACCGATCTCGATCAAGGACACGATCGGCGTCGGGTACGGCGAGAGCGCGGACCAGAAGATGCGCGCCATGTTCGTCCGGGACCCCGACGGCACCATCCTCCAGTTTGACCAGCGCGTGGACTGAACCACGCGCGCCCGGCGGCAAGCGATGGATGGCGCCGAACCGGCGGATGGCGCTAGGCGGCCGCGGCTGTTGACCATCCACTACTAGCTTTTTATGGTGTTACTGTCGTGCTGACGGCGAGACGCGGACACGCGGGAGGGCGGTTACCGGTGGACGACCGGCTGGCGGTGCTGGAGGCGCGGCTGCGTGAGCTCGAGGAAGACCGGGAGATCCGCGAGCTTCTCGCCCGCTACGGCTACTACGCGGACGCGCCCCTGGACGAGGAGTACTTCAGGCTTTTCACCGAGGACTGCGTCATGGACGTCTCCGTCGGCTGCGGCGAGAACCCCTACGAGGTGGTCCGCTGGGAGGGGCTCGCCGAGATGCGGCGCTTCCTTGGCGAGCGCACGTCGCAGCACGACAACGGCTTCCAGGGGCGCAGCTTCCACGTGCAGGGCAACAACCTGGCCATCAAGATCACAGGGGATGACGCGGTCGCGACCGGTTACTCGTTCATCCTTCATCAGGATGGGCCGACCCTGAGGTTGCTGAGCGCCTCGATCAACGAGTGGGCGTTCCGCCGCGATGACGGCCACTGGAAGATCCAGATGCGCAAGCGGCGGATGGCCGGCGCTCCCGACGCCAAAGAGGTCCTGCGGGCGGCGGAGTGACAGGGCTGCCGAGTGACGGGAGCGGCCAGATGACGGGGCTGCCGAGTGACGCCGGTGGCGGAGTGAGCGCGGGCGCGCTCGCGGGGATCCGCGTCATCGACCTCTCCCGCGTCCTCGCCGGCCCGTATTGCGCCCAGCTTCTCGGGGACCACGGCGCGGAGGTGACCAAGCTGGAGCCGGTGACCGGTGACCTCAGCCGTTCGTGGGGACCATCCCGCGCGGATGGGGTGAGCGCGTACTACGCCGGCCTCAACCGCAACAAGCGGCACCTGACAGCGGACCTGGCCCGCCCCGAGGGCCGCGACCTGGTGTGGAGCCTGCTGCCGGAAGCCGACGTCCTGGTGGAGAACTTCAAGCCCGGGACCATGGAGCGCTGGGGGCTGGGCGCGGACGACCTGCTCGCGCGCTTCCCACGGCTGGTCTACTGCCGGATCTCGGCCTTCGACGACGCCGGGCCGATGGCCGGGCTGCCCGGGTACGACGCCGTCATCCAGGCATACACCGGAATCATGGACCTCAACGGCGAGCCCGACGGGCAGCCGCTGCGGGTGCCGATGCCGATTGCCGACCTCACCACCGGACTGCTGGCGTTCGCCGGCGTATTGCTGGCGCTGCAGGAGCGGGAGCGTTCCGGGCGCGGCCAGCGCGTCGATCTCAGCCTGGTGGATGGCGCGATGAGCCTGCTGCATCCGGCGGCCGCCAACTACTTCATGACCGGCGAGCCGCCGGGGCGCCTCGGCAGCGGGCATCCGAACATCGCGCCCTGCGACACCTTTCATTCACCGGCCGGCCAGCTGTATGTCGCGGCCGGGAGCGACCGGCAGTTCGCCGTGCTCGTCGGCTTCCTGGGCGCGCCGGAGCTCGCGCGCGACCCGCGGTTCCGCACCAATGCCGATCGGCTGGCGCACCGCGATGAGCTGAACGCGGCCATCGCGCGGCTTGTCGCCAGCCTTGATCCGGCCGTCGACCTGGCCCGCGCCCTGGTCGCCGAAGGCGTGCCCGCCACGCTGGTCCGGCCGCTGGCTGACGCGCTCGACGCGCCGGACGCCGCCGTGCGCGGGATGGTGACCGAGCTGGACGGGCTGCGCCTGCTGGGCGTGCCCATCCGGCTGAACCGCACCCCCGGCTCGGTCCGTACCCCGCCCAGGCCGCTGGGCGCCGACCAGGCCACCGCTGGCTGACCAGGGCCTACCAAGCGCGGGGCTTACCAGGCGCGGGGGCGTCCCGAGCACCGGACGTCACGGAGACCTTCGAGAACGAGAGATGAGAGCGTGGACTACGAGAACATTCTGTACGGCGTCGAGGAGCGGATCGCGACGATCACCCTCAACCGCCCGGAGAAGCGGAACGCGCTGAGCCCGGCGCTGAGGCGCGAGGTGATCCACGCGCTCAAAGCCGCCGAGGCGGACGACGACGTCACGCTGGTCCTCATCCAGGGGGCTGGGCCGGCGTTCTGCGCGGGCTACGACATGAACAGCTACGCCGGCGGCGACGACCGTCCCGAGCGTCCCGACGGATGGAACCACTCCGAGAACTTCGAGTCCTGGACCGGGCAGTTTCCGCGCAGTTGCCTGCGCGACTGGCTGACCATATGGGAGCTGCTCAAGCCGGTCGTCGCCAAGGTGCACGGCCACGCGCTGGCCGGCGGCTCGGAGCTGATGTCGATGTGCGACATCGTCTTCGCCGCGGACGACTGCCTCATCGGCTACCCGCCCACCCGCGCCCAGTCGACCCCGGACATCGAGTACTTCCCCTGGAAGCTGTCGATGGCCCAGGCCAAGTACCTCCAGCTCACCGGGAACTCGATCACCGGGAAGCGCGCCGAGGAACTGGGCTGGATCGCCAAGAGCTTCCCGGCCGACGAGCTCGACGAGCAGGTGATGCGTGAGCTTCGGCCGCTGGCCACGCTGCACCCGGCGATGCTGGCCGCCAACAAGCTCAGCCTCAACCAGAGCTACGAGGTGATGGGCTTCCGTGCGGCGCTGAATAGTGTCGTCCCCTGGTACTCGATCGCCCGCTCGTTCCGGCCGGGAGCTGGCGAGTTCCAGACCAAGGCCGCGAACGACGGGCTGAAGTCGGCGCTGAAGTGGCGCGACCAGGCGTTCCGGGACGAGGGGTTCGCACTGTGAGCGAGAGCGCCGCGGGCGGAAGCACCGCGAACGGGAGCGTCGCGAACGAGAAGGCCGTGGGCGAGGGCCGCCGCGCCGGGGTCAAGAGCCTCAACCATGTGGCGATCGGGGTCAGCGATCTGGAGGCCTCGCTGCGCTTCTACGTCGAGGGCCTGGGGATGCGCAAGACGCTGCAGAAGCAGACCAGCGCCCTGACCCCGGAGCTGATGCGGCTGCCGGAGGGCACGACCGGCACGACCGTGTTCGTGCAGGGCGACTCCCGGGTCGGTCAGATCGAGCTGGTGAAGTGGGAGCTCCCACCCGGCGACGACGGGCGCCCGAAGCGGCCCGGCGACTTCGGGATGGGTCAGCTGTCCTTCCCGGTCGCCCTCGAGGACGTCGGCGTCATCCACGAGCGGCTGGTCGAGATGGGCTACGAGGTCTACTCGGCTCCGACGACGACGACGGTCAAGAACTACGGCCCGGTCACTCTCTTCCTGTGCGAGGACCCGGACGGCATCCAGATCGAGCTGGTCGCGCTGCCGTCACCGGAGACCGTCCGCGAGTTCCGCGCCCGCGCCGCCGCCGAGAACGGCTGAACCCTGCGGGCGTCCCCGATCCAGAGTCCGACCACGCGGAGGCGGCAATGGAGACGATCATTCCGTTCACACCCGAGTTCGGCGAGGCGGAGGTCGAGGACCTGCGGCGCCGCGTGGCCGGCGCCCGCTGGCCCGCCCGCGAGACGGTCCAGGGCTGGGAGCAGGGGGTTCCGACCGACTACCTGCGCGGTCTCGTCGACTACTGGGCGAACGACTACGACTGGGCGGCGGCCAACCAGCGGCTGAGGCGGCTGCCGCAGTTCCGCACCACCATCGACGGGCTCGACATCCACTTCGCGCACGTGCCGTCGCCCGTGCCCACGGCGAGGCCGCTGATCCTGACCCACGGCTGGCCCGGCTCCTACCTGGAGTTCCTGGAGGTGGCCGAGCGGCTCGCCGATCCCGGGGCGGACGCCTTTCACGTCGTCATCCCGTCGCTGCCTGGCTTTGGCTTCAGCGAGCAGCCGGCCGAGCGAGGCTGGAACGCGGGGCGTATCGCCGACGCGTGGGTCGAGCTGATGCGCCGGCTTGGCTACCAGCGGTTCTACGCCCAGGGCGGTGATCTGGGGTTCGTCGTGTCGTTGGCATTGGCGCAGCGGCACCCCGAACGGGTCCGCGCCATCCATCTCAATTTCTGGGTTTCTGGCGCGGATCCGTCGGCCGAGCTCGCCGGGTTCGGCGAGCTGACCGAGGAGGAGCACCGCTACGTCGGCAAGGCGCGGCACCTGTGGGCACGGGAGGTCGCCTACTCGATGTTGCAGTCGAGCAAGCCCCAGACCATCGGCCACAGCCTCGCCGACACCCCGGTCGGGCAGTGCGCGTGGATCATCGAGAAGTTCCACGGCTGGACGGACAACACCGGCGTCCCGGAATCCGCCATCTCTCGGGACCGGCTCCTCGACAACATTGGTCTCTACTGGTTCGGCAACCTGGGCGCGTCGTCGGCGCGGCTCTACTGGGAGAGCACCGACGCGGCGGTGGCCGATCACTCCGCCGTCACCGTCCCGACCGGTTACACGGTCTTTCCCGCCGAGATCCTCGCCGCATCCGAACGCTGGACCCGGCTCCGGTTCACCGACCTGCGCTACTACTCACAGGCGGTCCGGGGCGGGCACTTCGCGGCGATGGAAGTCCCGGACCTCTTCACAGACGAGGTGCGCGCGGCGTTCCGCACAATCGAGGCCGCCAGCCCGACCGGCCTCTTCGGTGGATGACGGTGGGACTGGGGCGGTGACGGCGTCGCGCAGCGCGTTGCTGGTCGGTGGCAGCGGCCCGACCGGCCCCCACATCGTGGCGGGGCTGGCCAAGCGTGGGTTCGCCGTCACGCTGCTCCACCGCGGCAATCACGAGCTCCCCGAGCTCGCCGAGTACGAGCACATCCACGCCGACCCGCACTTCCGCGAGCCGCTCGATGAGGCCTTGGCCGGCCGGAGCTTTGACGTCGTCGTGGCGACCTATGGGCGGCTACGCCTGGTCGCGGACGCGGTGGCCGGGCGCTGCGGTGACCTGGTCGCGGTCGGCGGGATGCCGGCCTACGCCGGGTACCACGAGCCAGGCCAACTACATCCCTACGGGATGCCGGTGCTCGCCCGCGAGGAGACGGCTGACACAGGCCGACCCACCTCGGAGGCAGAGACTCCTGGCGAGGGCTTCTCCCGCAAAATCCGGGCCACCGAGGAGCACATCCTGGGGCTCTATGCGGCCGGCGCCTTCCGTGCGTCGGTGTTCCGGTACCCGACCATCTACGGGCCGCGCCAGGTCTACCCGCGGGAGTGGTCGGTGGTTCGCCGGGTGCGGGACGGCCGTGACCGGATCATCCTTCCCGACGCAGGGCTCACGATCACCACTCGGTGCGCGGCGGTGAACGCGGCGGCGTACCTGCTCGCCGCGGTCGACCGGCCCGAGGCCGCCGCCGGGGAGATCTTCAACGTCGGCGACCGCGACCAGCTCACCGTGCGCCAGTGGGTCGAGGTGTGCGCGGCCGCGGCCGGCGGTTCGCTGCGCCCGGTCTCGCTGCCCTTCGAGCTCGCCGGCCCCGGGCGCGGCCTGTTCCCCCTCTCGCACGACTCCCACCTGCTCGTCGACACGCACAAGGCCGTCGCGCGGCTCGGGTACACCGAACCGGTCCCGGCCGTGCGCGCTCTCACCGACACCGTGCGGTGGTACGTGGAACACCCGCCCGACGAGAGCGCGGCTGGGCACCTGGTGGACCAGTTCGGCTACGCCGAGGAGGACAGGGTCATCGAGACCTATCTCGAAGCCACCGCCAGGCTCCTGGCCGAGCAGCGGCCCGCCACCGTCGCCGCGCATCCCTACGCGCATCCGAAGGTCGCCGGCCAGCGCGACCATCGGAACCGGTAGCGATGGGCCTGCTGGCGATGGGCGCAGCATCCACGGGCTTAGAGCGTGTCTCGCGTGGCCGCTTCGGGTACATATCTGATCATGGATGTGTTGGAGAGCAGCCTCGCCGGGCGGCTGGTCCCGGACGAGCTGTGGGAGCTGGTGGAACCGCTGCTGCCCCGGTTCGAGCATCGCTGGCAGGGTGGTGGGACTGCCCCGATCGAGGACCGGGCGGTGTTCACCGCGGTGGTCTACGTGCTGACCTCGGGGTGTGCCTGGCGGCATCTGCCGGCCGAGTTCG
>NZ_JBFLUG010000175.1:0-12574 GCF_041008525.1 Parafrankia sp. FMc2
CGGGCAACCCACCGGCACCCCCGAACAGGCCCTCGACTGCGCCTGCGGGCTCTACGCCAGCGACCCCACCGCCTGGACCGAATGACCACCAACCAAGCCAGCAAGACTTACGCGCGGCTGCACTAGGCACCGTCCGCGATGTCTCAGGGGCGGCGCGGCGTCTTCTTCGTCATCCGGCCTGGCGCAGTGCCCACTCCAGAGCGTGGTCGGCGACCTGTTCCCAGCCGGGTTCGGCGCAGGTCCAGTGGGAGCGGCCGGGGAACTCGTGGTAGTCGGTGACGGTGCCGGCCGCCTTGTAGTGGTGGGCGTTCGACCTGTTCACCGACGGCGGCATGATGTGGTCGGCGCCGCCGGCGATGAACAGCAGCGGCGCGCGCTTCTCGTTGTGGAAGTCGACCCAGGTGTCGCCCCTGCCAGGGGTGAAGTTGGCCAGCAGTCCGTACGACCAGACCCAGCTGCCGGGGGCGGGGATCGCATACCGGTCGTAGACCGCGCGGGACTCGGCTTCCGACAGGGTGTTGGCGAAGGCGTAGTGGAACTGCTCGGGGGTGAATCCGGCGGCCTGGTGACGTTTGGCCGGGTTGTTGAGGATCGGGAACAACGATTTGATCTGCGATGGCGGGTTGACGCGGATCCGTTCCGGCGGGGCCGAGTTGATGACCACGCCGGCGGCGCCGTGGCCGCGGTCGAGGAGCAGCTGGGTGAGGGTGCCGCCGAACGAGTGACCCATGAGGACCGGCTTCTCGGGCAGTCCGGTGATGATCTTCTCGAGGTGGGCGACGGTGTCGGGCACCGTGGCCGTGGCGATGGGGGTGGGGTCGGCGCGCAGCGCCTCCACCTCGACCTCGAAGCCGGGGTAGGCCGGGGTGAGAACGGTGTGCCCCTTCGCCTCGTAGTAGGGCACCCAGTGCTCCCAGCTGCGCGGCGTCATCCAGAGGCCGTGGATCAGGACGATCGTGCTCATCGGTCGTACTCCTTGAGGAACGCGAGCAGGTCGTCGCCGAGCTGCTGCTTGTGGGTGTCGGTGATGCCGTGCGGTGCCCCGCAGTAGACGAGCAGGCGGGCCTCCTTGACCAGCGCCGAGGAGGCCATGCCGCCGACCTCGAACGGCACGACCTGGTCGTCGTCGCCGTGGATGACGAGCGTGGGGACGTCGAACGCGGCGAGGTCGCCGCGGAAGTCGGTGGCCGAGAACGCGGCGATGCACTCGTAGGCATTGTGGTGGCCCGCGGCCATCGACTGCAGCCAGAACGCGTCGCGGATGCCCTGGGAGACCTCGGCGCCGGGCCGGTTGTTGCCGAAGAACGGGCCGTCGGCGAGGTCGCGGTAGGTCTGGGAGCGGTCCGCCAGCGAGCCGGCCCGGATTCCGTCGAAGACCTCGACCGGCACACCGCCGGGGTTGTCGGCGGTCCGCAGCATGAACGGCGGCACCGCGGAGACCAGGACCGCCTGGGCTACCCGGGCGGTTCCATGCCGGCCGATGTAGCGGGCGACCTCCCCGCCGCCGGTGGAGAACCCGACCAGGGTGGCGTCGCGCACGTCGAGGGTGTCGAGGACGGCGGCCAGGTCGTCGGCGTAGGTGTCCATCTCGTTGCCGTGCCAGGTCTGCGTGGACCGGCCGTGGCCGCGGCGGTCGTGGGCGATGACCCGGTAGCCGTGGCCGGCCAGGAAGAGCGCCTGCGCCTCCCAGCTGTCGGAGTTCAGCGGCCAGCCGTGCGACAGCACGACGGGGCGGCCGGTGCCCCAGTCCTTGTAGAAGATCCTGGCGCCGTCGGCGGCGGTGATGTACATGAGGAGCCCTCCTGTCAGCGGGCCGCGGACCTGATGACGTCAGCGGTGATGCGGGGCTGCGAGATCATGGCGACGTGCGAGGCGCCCACCTCGGTGATGCGCGCACCGGCCCGCTTCGCCATGAACCGCTGCGCGGCGGGCGGGATCAGGTTGTCGTTGCGGGCGACCAGGTACCAGCTGGGAATGCTCTTCCAGGCAGGTGTTCCGGAGGGCTCCTGCAGGGTGTGGACGTCGCCGGGACGCTGGGCGGCAGCCATGAGGTCCGTCGTCGCCCTGGGCAGGTCGCCGGCGAAGACGTCGCGGAACACGTCGGTCTTCACATAACCGTCGATGCTGCCGACGCCGTCGGGGGTCGGGTAGGGCCGGAAGTCCAGCGCGGCCTCGCCGAGCCTGCTGCCCGGGTACTTCAGCTGCAGACCCTGCAGGGTCTCGCCCTGGTCCGGCGCGAACGCGGCCACGTACACCAGGGCCTTCACGTTCGTGGTGCCCACCGCCGCGTTGGTGATGACCATCCCGCCGTACGAGTGGCCCACCAGGACGATCGGGCCGGGCAGCGTCGCCAGGATGCTGGCGAGGTAGGCCGCGTCGGCGGAGACGCTGCGCAGCGGGTTCGCCGGCGCCAGGACGCGGTGACCGTCGCGTTGCAGCAGACGGGCGACCTCGTTCCAGCCGGAGGCGTCGGCGAAGGCGCCGTGCACGAGCACGACCGTCGGCCTGGCCGCGGCCGGTGGCCGGGCCGCCGCGGCCGCCGTGGTGGCCGTGGTGGGCGTGGTTCCTGCGGAGGCGGCGGAGGCCAGGGGTGCTCCGACGAGGGCGCCGGTCGCGGCTGCCGCGGATCCGGCAATCACTGTTCGGCGGGTCGTTGACACGAAGACGTGGTCCCTTCGGGAGGAAGCGCGACGAGGTGGCACCACGGTGCGGGAAACCGGCCAGGCTCGGCATCGGTAGGTTGACGGTCCTGGGCGGATCGGGTGTCGGCGCCTGCTTCTGGGTTCGGCGCCCTCGCTCCGAGCTGCGACTGGTCAGAGATGGTCCGCCGGGCGCAGCGGCAGCCAGTGCAGGCGCTCGCCGAGCCCGTCCGGCGCGGCGGCGAACGCCCGCTCGACGGCCTCACGCCCCTGGCTGAAGTGCGACCAGCCCTCGTAGTGCACGGGGATGATCGTGCGAGGCTTCGCGAGCGTGCACAGCTCGACCGCCTCGGCCGCGGTGAGGCTGTAGTGCAGCGGCCCGGTGAGCGGGAACCGGACCGCGCCGAGATGCAGCAGCACGGTGTCGACCGTCATCCGGAGCGGCACCTGCCGGACACCCCGGAACAGCACCGTGTCACCGGTGATCCAGAAGACGCCGTGTTCCTGGGCGTCCCACCGCAGCGCGAACCCGACCACCGGGCCGGCGACGGGGCGGCTCAGCGGCGGGCCGTGCCGGCACGGGGTCGCGGTGACGGTGATGCGCCGCCGGCCGGGTGCGTCGAGCTCGGTCCGCATCCACGGGCGCAGGCCGCGTGCCTCGCCGCCGAGGCGCCGAGCCCCCGAGCGGGTGGTGATCACCGTCGGTGCCTGGGCGAGCAGGGCGCGACCGCGCTCGTCGAGATTGTCCGCATGGTGGTCATGGGTGAGCAGGACGGCGTCGACCGGCCCGATCTCGTCGGGATCGAGGGCCGGACCGGTCCACTTGCGCGAGCTGGTGCCCCAGCCGAACGAGTAGCGCCGGCCCGGCGGGTCGAACGTCGGGTCGGTGAGGATGCGCCAGCCGCCCACCTCGACGAGGGTCGTCGGGCCCCCGATGTGCGTCACGCGTAGGTCCTTCAACGGCGTCGTCCTCACTCGGTGCTGTGTCGGTCGCGGCCCTGCTCAGACCACGGCCCCAGGCTGGAGGGACGGCGGAGAGGACGCATCCGTAGGTTGACTGTCGTCGGTGGGCGGGCTGTGGTTCGTGGACTGGCTGTCGTTCGTGGACGGGCGGTCGTCGGTTGCCGGGGGCCGGGCCTGCAGCGCGTCGAGGGCCTCCCGCAGCTGCGAGCGGGCGGTGATGCCGAGCTTCGGGAAGATCCGGTAGAGGTGCGAGCTCACCGTGCGGTGTGACACGAACAGCCGCTGGCCGATCTCCCGGTTGCTGAGCCCGGCGGCGGCCAGCATCGCCGTCTGCAGCTCCTGGGCGGTGAGCGTCTCGCCGGACGGCGCCGACCGGCCGGCGCTCTCCTCGCCCGCGGCGCGCAGCTCCTCACGGGCCAGCCGACCCCAGGCGGCGGCGCCGAGGGCGTCGAAGCCGTCCCGCGCGGCGCGCAGCGGCACCCGCGACTCGAGGATGCGCCGGCGCCGGCGCAGCCAGGAGCCGTAGGCGAGACCCAGCCGGGCGCGGTGGACCGGCCAGTCCCCGAGGTCCATGGCCAGGGCGTGGGCGAACGCCGCAGCCGCCCGCGGTTCCGGCGCCAGCACCGCGGCGGCGTAGGCGAGTGAGCGATGCAGCGCCGGTGACGGGAACCGCGCCGCCCGCTCCTCCGCGCGGGCGAGGATCTCCCGCACCTCCTCCTGACGCCCCGACCGGACGGCTGCGTCCGCGAGATCGGGCAACGCCCACCCCGACATGTCCAGATGGAAGGTCGCGTCGGACGGGTCGAAGAGGCGGATCAGCAGGTCGAGGGCCTCGTCGTGGCGGCCGGCGGCATTCGCGGCGACACCGCGGGCGTGCTGGGCGGCCTCGGCGGCGAACCGCACCCCGACGACGAGCGGGCTGGCCAGAACGTCGTCGGCGAGCCGGAACGCGGCCTCGCTGTTGCCGCACATCGCCTCGTGCAACGCCCGGCTGGCCCGGGCGGCGACGACCCAGAAGTGGTCGCCGGTCTCCTCCGCGAGCGCCTCGGCCTCCTCCGTGTCGGCCCGGACAGCCGGCCACCGGCCGAGCCACAGGCGGATGAAGCCCGTGGACGACAGGGTCCGCGCGAGCAGAGCCGCCCGGCCCTGCGCCCGGTACCCGGCGGCCGCCGTACCCATGTACGACGACGCGGTGACGAAGTCGCCGAGGACCAGGGCCGCCCCGCCGAGGAACCGCATCGCGTCGATGTCGGTGCGGTCCGGGATCAGCGTGGGCAGCTGGCGCAGCACGTCGGCACCGAGCACGTCCGGCTGGGCGTAGGCGCTGATCGCGAGGGTCCGCGGGTCGTCGTCGGCGAGGCCGAGCCTGGCGAGCACGGCGGTGACCCGTCCGCCGATCTCCGACGGCAGGCTCGCCCACCAGCAGCGCGACGCGGCCCGCCAGCACAGCATGGCCGCGACGTTCGTGTCGCCGGCGGCATGAGCCGCCAGGGCGAGGTCGCACAGGACGTCGATCCGACCGGTGTCGCGCACGTCACCGGGCTCGACGATGTCGCTGACCAGCGCCAGCCGGCCGCGGTCGACCGGGTCACCCTGCGCCGGGCTGGCCTTCGCGACGAGCTGCGCGGCGACGCCGCGGTCGTGCAGCTGGGAGGCGAGCTCCGCGGCCCGCAGCAGGAGCGAGGAGCGTCGTGCGGGGTCACCGGTGAGCTCCGAGGCACGGTCGAGGTCGGTGACGGCCACCCCGAGCGCCCCGCGCTCCAGGGCACGTACGGCGGCCGCCTCCAGCTCGCCGCTGATGTCCTCGTCCGGCCCGAGTGTCGCCGCGCTGCGGTGCCAGGCACGACGGTCCGGGTCGTCGGCGAACGTGTCGGCGAGCACCGAGTGGACCGTGAGCCGGGCGAAGTCGCTGACGGACCGGTAGACCGCCGACCGCATGAGAGGATGCCGGAACCGCAGCCGGCGCGCCTGGATCTGCAGCAGACCGGCGTCGATCGCCGGCTGGAAGCTCTCCGCGGGCACCTCACCGCCGGTCAGTGCCCGCGCGGCGGCCAGCAGCGCCGGCAGCGGGCAGCCGGTGTCGGCGGAGAACGCGGCGACCACCGCCCGGGACGCCGGCGGCAGCTGGGCGAACCGGTCCGCGAACGCGCCTTCCAGCCGCTCGTTGAGCGGCAACAGCTCCAGGGAGTCGTCGAGGACGTCCGCCGTGACGCACCGGGGCAGCTCGACGAGGGCGAGCGGATTGCCCGCGGCCTGGGCGAGGATGCGCTCCCGCAGCCCGGGGCCGAGGCCGGGAGCGTGGTCGGCCAGCACCCGCCGCGCGGCGTCGTCATCCAGCTCCGCGACAGGCAGCTGGCCGATGCCGGTGCCGGTGCCCGCGAGGACGTCGGTGTGCTGGGCGCGGACCGCGATGACCGCGGCGATCGGCTCGACGGTGAGGCGCCGGGCGACGAAGACCAGCACGTCGAGCGTCTCCGGGTCCAGCCAGTGCGCATCCTCGACCAGCAGGAGCAGCGGGGTGTGGGCCGCCTGGTCGCCGAGCAGCTCGAGCACCGCGAGCCCCACCGTGAACAGGTCGGGGCGGGTGTCCTCCTGGCCGAAGGCGCCGCGCAGCGTGCGCTGCAACCGCGGGGTGAGCGCCCGCAGATCATGCAGCAGCGGGGCCAGCAGCTGGTGCAGCCCGGCGAACGGCAGCGTCGTCTCCGCCTCGGCGCCGTTCGTGGTGAGTACCGTCATCCCGGCCTCGGCGGCGTACCGGCGAGCGGCGGTCAGCAGCATCGTCTTGCCGATACCGGCATGCCCCCGCACGACCAGCGCCGCGCCGCGGTTGGCGCGTGCGTTCGCCAGGAGGCGTTCGAGGACGGCGAGCTCGGCGTCCCGGCCGTGCACCACCTCCTGGCCGTGCCTCATCTCCCGGCCGTCACCCGACTGCAGCATGACGGCGGATTCTCCTCTGAGGTCCGTGCGGTTTCCGGTGGACGGGCATCGCCTTCTCCCACCCTGGATCCCCGGCGCCGCCGCGCGAACCACGTGGCACACGTAGTCGGGACAGCCCGTCGGATCAGCCCGTCGGACCAGGCGGCCGGACCAGGCGGCCGCGAGCAGCCATGACCGCGGCCGCGAACAGTCAGGACCCTTCGAGACGGCTCGCGAGCTGCCGACGGGAGGTGACGCCGAGCTTCTGGAAGATCTTGCGCAGGTGGTAGTCGACGGTGTTCGTGCTGATGAACATGGTGGCGCTGATCTCCGCGTTGGTGCGGCCGGCGGCGGCGAGCCGAGCGACCGTCCCCTCCTGGGGAGTCAGGTCGAGAGCGCGGCGCGGCTGCCCCGCGGGCAGCCGTTGCCCGGTGGCCTCCAGCTCGGTGCGGGCCCGGTGGGTGAAGGCGGGCGCGCCCGCGTCCGCGAAGATCTCGACCGCCTGGCGCAGGTGCTCACGGGCCTCCCGGCGCCGCCGGGCCCGCCGCAGCCACTCGCCGTAGACCAGGTGCGACCGGCCCAGCTGGAGAGCCAGCACCGTCGGACGGAACGTCGCGACGGCCGCGGCGTAGTGCGCCTCGGCCTCGTGGTCGTCGGACACCAACGCCCGGGACCGCTGGGCCGCGCCGCGGGTCCAGACCGAACCGTTGACCGACGCCAGGTCCTCGAGAAGCGCCGCGACCCCCACCGCCTGGGCGAGACGTCCGCTGCGGCTGGCGGCCTCGACGAAATCCGGGTACTCCAACGGCGTCACCTGCAGGAAAGGGTCGTCCACCAGAGGCTTCAACCGTGTGTACGCCTCGTCGTAGCGACCTTCGGCGAGGTCCCGCACGGCCAGCGCGCCCACCCCGGAGGCGTACACCCCGCCGAAGCCGGCCGCGCGGGCCGCGCCGGCGGCCGCCTCGACCTGGTCACGCGGACCCCCGGACCAGGCCAGCAGCGCCACGTTGACCACATGCTCGGCGTCGTAGCCGATCGCGCGACGCAGCTCGCGAACCTGCTCGACGTACTGGTCCGCGAGCCGCGGCGTCCCGCTGTGCAGCAGGGTCAGCGACAGGATCCACAGGGTGGTGTCGAGCACCGGCAGCGCACCCCGCTCCCGTGCCGCGGCGGCTGTCCGTTCCAGGATGTCCCGCGTCGCCGTCTCGTCCCACAGCGCGGTGGTCAGCGCGATACTGATCGCTCCGTACCTCATCAGATCGGCGCCGGTGAGCCCGCTGACGACGTCGAGGGCGGCACGCAGCTCGGGCACCGCCTCCCGGTAGGGCCGCAGGATGTACGTGCCCAGCGCACGCAGAATCGTTCCGGCGACACCGTGCGCCAACCCGGCGCCGTCGAGGAGGCGCCGGCCCAGCACGGGCAGGGTGACCTCCCGCCCCTCCCGCTCCACGGCGAGCGCACGGTGGAAGGCGTCAAGCAGCGCGTCCTGCTCGGCGCCGACGTCATGCCCGCGGAAACACGCGGCCACCGCGAGCATGTCGGCCGCGCCGCGGACGACCGCCGGCCCGGCCGTGAAGAACGTGTGATCGACCCGGACCTTGGTCAGCCGGCCGCGGGTGACCGGGTCCAGCGCCGCCAGTGCCTTCTCACCCGTCCTGCCCGTTCCGCCGGTGCCTCCCGCCTCGGCCACGTCGGCCACCTCGTTCGCCAGGCTCTTCGCCAGACCGGCGGCACCGGCCGCCAACGCTGCCTCGGCCGCCGCGACCAGCCGGCCGTTCCTCGCCGGCCCGGGCGGCGTCAGCGCCGCCGCCTGCGTGAGGACGCTGGCCCGGGACATGAGCCCGCCGCGGTGCCCCGCGAGATCCGCCACCCGTTCCAGCCGGTCGGCGACCTGCTCGTCGGTACCGACCGTCGCCTTCGCGGCATGCCAGGCCGCCAGCTCCACGATGCCCCTGGCCTCTGCCTCGGCGGACAGCGCGCGGTGCGCCCGCCGCCGCTCCGCACCCGGCGCACCGTGGTACGTCGCGGACCGAACCAGCGGATGCCGGAAACTCAGCGACGCACCAAGCTCCACCAGACCAGCCAGTTCCGCCTCGTCGCCGACAATGTCGACGAGACCGAGCCGCCGGGCCGCGGCCCGGATCAGATCCACGTCACCGGTCGACTCGGCGGCGGCGACCAACAGCCACGCCTGCAGCCGCGGGTCGGCCCCGCGGATCTGACGCAGATAGCAAGCCTCCAGCCGGCTCCCGACGGGGATCGGCTCCACGGCGACACTCGACCGGGTCAGCTGCTGGACGGTCAGCTCGTCCGCCAGGTCGATCAGAGCAAGCGGGCTGCCCCCGGTCGCGTCAGCGATCCGCGCGGCCGCCGCCGCGTCGATCGGCTCCCGCAACGCCGACCTCAGCAACCGGACCGCCGCCTCCGTCCCCAGCCCGCCCAGCCGCAGCACAGGCAGCCCGGCCATCCGCTCGGCCACCCACGACTCGTCACGGGCGGCGAACACGAGCGCGACGCGCTCCGCCTCGAGCCGACGGGCCACGAAGGCCAGCACGTCCAACGACTCCGCGTCGAGGAGATGGGCGTCATCGACAACGCAGACGATCGGCGGCGCCGCTTCACCGGCCGGGATCGCTTCGCCCGCCGGCGCCGTGGAGGCCGAGGCCAGCAGGCCCAGCACACCGAGACCGACGAGATACCGATCCGGCGGGGGGCCGTCCACCGCCCCGGTCGCCACCTGCAGTGCCAGCTGCTGCCGCTCCGGAAGGACCGGGAGATGCCCGCGGAACGGAATCGTCAACCGGTGCACCGAGGCGAACGGGAGCGCCGACTCCGCCTCGTAACCGTCCACCCGCAGCAGCCGGAAGCCCTCGGACACGGCATCGGACGCCGCCGTCTCCAGCAGCGCCGTCTTCCCGATGCCCGGCTCACCGCAGACCAGCAGCGCACCCCCGCGGCCGCCGCGGGCCGTCTCCAGCAGCGACCCGACCCGCCGCTGTTCCGCCTCCCGCCCCAGCAGCCGGCCCCCGCCGTGGTGCGCCGTCCATGACGGGAACGAGGCCGCGTCAGCCACGGCGTGACGTGACTACGCGACGGGGACCGGCCCCGTCCGAAGACCACACACCTCGCCGGAGAACCGCGCTCATCATGACCGCCACAAGCCTTCTGTCCTCGTCACCTGTCCAGTGTCGCGTTGCCTGGACCCGTCCGCGTCACCGGAGCGGTCGGCCCGTCCCCTCCGCGGGGAACTCCTCGATGCCGAGGACCAGCATCAGCTGTAGCCGCTCGCGCGTCTCGGCGTCCGCCGGGGTGAGGACCAACAGCTGCTGGCCCTGATCCGGAGTAACCAGGGTTTCGCAGTCCATCAGCAGACGGCCCACCCGTGGGTGCAGCAGCGTCTTGCGGTCGGCACGCCGGACCGCCACCTCGTGCTCGGCCCAGCGCCGGCGGAACTCGGCACTGGCGGCCCGCAGCCGCTCGACGAGCCCGGTGACCTCAGGATCGCCGGCGCGCCGCCCCGCGGTCGCCCGCAGGTCGGCCACGAGCTGACGGGACTGGTGCTCATGCTCCTCCGGCGGGCTGACAGCGCGGGCGGCAGCCTCGGTGAACCAGCGGTACACCGGGTAACGCCGGTCACCCTCGACGTCGGAGAGGCCGCCTGCCAGCAGCATCCCCGCCCGGTTCTGGGCGAGGATCTCGCCCAGGTCGGAGAGCACCAGGGCCGGGGTGTCACCGAGCAGGTCGAGCATGCGCACCAGCCCGGCGCGGGCCAGGCGGGCCAGCCGGGCCGTGCTGTCGGCGGCCGGCGGCTGGTGGCCGGCCAGGTGGAACAGGTGGTCACGCTCGTCGTCGGACAGTCGTAGCGCCCGGGCCAGCGCACCCAGCAGCTGGACGGACGGCTGGCTGCTGCGGCCCTGCTCAAGCCGCACCACGTAGTCGACCGACATGCCCGCGAGCATGGCCACCTCCTCCCGGCGCAGGCCGGTGGTGCGCCGCCGCGGGCCGTCGGCCAGGCCCACCTCGGCCGGGCGGATCGCCGCGCGGCGCCGGCGCAGGAAGTCAGCGAGCTCGTCACGTTCCATCGCTTCATGCTTCCTCGGCCCGGCGCGTCCAGCCAGGGAGTGGCACTCCCACGATGGACGCTCCGCTCCCGGACGCGCCGTCGCCGGGCCACGGTGGACGAGGACGTCGACAACAGCCGACGACAGTCGGACACGACGGTCGACGACGGCGCCGAGGCCAGCAGACGAGGCCAACAGACGATGAAGGAGACCACGATGCGGACACGAACTCTCGGCAGCACCGGACCGGCCGTCGGCGCGCTCGGTCTGGGCGCGATGGGCATGTCAGGCGCCTACGGGACGTCCGACGACGCGGAGAGCATCGCCACGGTGCACGCCGCCCTGGACTCCGGCATCACCCTCGTCGACACCGGCGACTTCTACGGCATGGGCCACAACGAGCTGCTGCTCCGCGAGGCACTACGCGGCCGGGACCGGGACAGCTACGTCCTGAGCGTCAAGTTCGGCATGCTGCGGGGGCCGGGCGGCGGGTTCGGCGGGATGGACGGGCGTCCCGAGGCGGTGCGGAACTTCCTGGCCTACTCGCTGACCCTGCTGGGCACCGATCACATCGACATCTACCGCCCGGCCCGGCTGGACCCGGCCGTCCCGATCGAGGAGACCGTGGGCGCAGTCAAGGAGATGATCGACGCCGGCCACGTGCGACACGTCGGCCTCTCGGAGGTCAACGCCGAGACGCTCCGCCGCGCGCACGCCGTACACCCGATCGCCGACCTGCAGATCGAGTACTCGCTGGTGTCGCGGGCGGTGGAGGCGGACGTCCTGCCCACCCTGCGGGAGCTGGGTATCGGCCTGACCGCGTACGGGGTCCTCGCCCGGGGGCTCATCTCCGGGCACTGGAACGCCGGCCAGGTCACCGACCCCGGTGATTTCCGCCCCCACAGCCCGCGGTTCGCCGGCGAAAACGTGGAACACAATCTCGCCCTGGTGGAGGCACTGCGTCGGGTCGCCGCGGCGAAGGGCGCCACCGTCGCCCAGCTGGTCATCGCCTGGGTGGCCGCCCAGGGCGCGGACATCGTGCCCCTGGTGGGCGCCCGCACCCGCGAGCGGCTGACCGAGGCGCTGCCCGCCCTCGACCTGACCCTCACCGCCGATGATCTCGCCGAGATCGAGAAAGCCGTCCCGGCCGGCTCGGCCCGCGGCGACCGGTACCCGACCGCGTTCATGTCCGGCCTCGGCGTGGGAAACTGACACCGGCCTGATGCTCAGACGTCGGATGACGGTCGGAGGCGGGCGAGGAGGCCGGCGGCCTGCTGGGTGATGGGGTGCTGGCGGCCGAGGAGGCGGCCGGCGTCCGCATGAAGGTCGCGCAGGGTCGCCTGCGCGTCGGTCGCGTGACCGGCGGCTGCCTGGAACCGGGCGATGTCCAGGCGCAGCGTCAGCGCGGGCTCGGAGTCGGGTCCGTACCGGCCGACAAACGGTTCGGTGAGCCGCAGGAGATCGCCCAGGGCCCGATCGAAGTCGCCGAGCTCGGCGTGGCAGAAGGCGGCCTGGCGGCGGCAGTTGATCGCCTCTTCGTCCTGCGGGCCGTGGACGCCCGCGAGGATGCCCGCGAGCTGGTCCAGCTCGGGGAGGGCACGGCGGAAGTCGCCGCCGTAGAACCAGGCCGCGGCGAGGGTGCGGCGCAGGTCCAGCAGCCGCGGGTCCGCGGGTGGGCGGCTGGCGGCGGCCGCGGGGAGGATGCCGGCGAGAAGATCGGCCGCCTGGGAGAACCGTTCCTCTTCGAGCAGCTCCACGGCCTGGCTGTGGGCGGCGTCCAGCTCCTCGTCGGGAACGTGCCGCCCGGCTCCGGGCGAGGGGACGGGTGGGACCGGTGGGGCGGCGAGCAGACCGCCCGACACAGCGGCCTCGGCCTGCCCGCCGCGCGGCCCGGCCGTCGGGGGCCTGCCCGCATCAGGGGCGTTCTCAGCGCCCCCGTGATCACGGGGTTGGTGATCACGGGGGGTGGCCAGGCCCTGTCTCTTCTCCACATCT
>NZ_JBFLUG010000176.1:0-12254 GCF_041008525.1 Parafrankia sp. FMc2
CGGCTGGCCCACGGTGGGCTGCCGGTCGTCGCGCTCGCCGCCGGCAGCACACTGCTGACCAGCGGGGTCGGAGTGGTCGTCGGGATGGCGACCGCGGGTCGATCAGGGCACCGATGACGTCTCCTGTCAGCAGGCCGCCGAGCGCCACCGCGCACAGCGCCAGCGACAGCCCTTGCACCATCGGGACGTCCCGGTTGCCCACCGCCTGGGCGAGCTCGAAGCCGATCCCCGGATAGTTGAAGATCGACTCGACCACGACGGCCCCGCCGATCAGCCCCCCGAAGAGCACCGCCACGATCTGCACCGTCGGCGCGAGCGCCGGCGGCAGCACATGGCGGACGGCCAGCCGCACGCCGCGGACCCCCCGCATCCGGGCGGCAAGGATGTAGGGAGCGGCGCCGACATCCAGCGCGGAGGATCGCAGTAGCCGGGTCGTGCTCGCCGCCGCGAGCACCGCCAGCGCCGCCACCGGCAACACCATCACCTCCGGGCTGTTCCAGGGCCGCTCGCCGAGGCCGACGAGCGACACCTCGGGCAGCAGGTCAAGCAACACGCCGAACACCCAGACGAGCAGGGCGGCCGTCACGAACTCCGGCAGCGCCACCGCCACCAGGGCCCCCAGCGCGATGACCCGGTCGACCCGACCACCCGGGCGGGAAGCCGCCAGCAGCCCGGCGACGACCGCCACCGGAACACCGGCCACCAGCGCGCTCACCGTCAGCGCGAGGCTGTTCGGCAGGGTGTCGACAAGCACACCCGACACCGGGCGCCCGCCGACGTAGCCGGTGCCGAGATCACCGCGCAGCGCGGCACCCGCCCAGTCGAGGTAGCGGGCAGCCGCCGAACGGTCCAGCCCGAGCTCGGTGCGCAGCGCGTCCCGGTCGGTCTGGGTCGCGTCAGTGCCGCCGAGGACCCCGGCGGCGTCGCCCGGCAGCACGTCCGTGGCGAGGAAGATCATCACGGACAGTGCCACCAGGGCCAGCGCGGCCGCGGCCACCCGCCGGGCGACCAGGCTCAGCAGCCAGGACACGCCGCGGTCACGCCAGGTAGGTCTGGGAGAAGTTGGTGAACGGGTCGTCGACGATTCCCCGCACGTTCGCCTTCTGCCCGATGACCGAGGGAACGAGGACCGGAATGATCTGGTTTCCCTCGTCCCAGAGGATGCGCTGCGCGGCCGTGGCCGCGCTGCGCCGCGCGTCGGCGGAGGTGGCACTGCGGGCCTGCACCACCAGCTGGTCGACATCCGGCCGGTTGAACCCGAAGGCCGAGGGCGCGCCGCCGGCCCGCGTCGACGCGTAGTTCGACAGCGGCGGCACCGGCGGGCTGTAGCTCGCCGCGAACGGCAGCTTCACGTAGGCGGCGAAGTCGGAGAACAGCTGGCCCGGGGCCCGCTGGTCGAGCTTCGCCGCGACCCCGATCTCCTTGAGGTTCTCGACGAACAGCGTCGCCGTCTCGGCCATGCCCGACATCTCCGGCGCGGTGGTCAGGGTGACCTCGAGGCCCTCGGCTCCCGCCTCGGCGAGCAGCTTCCTCGCCTGGGCGGTGTCGCGGACCCGCTGCTCGATGCCGTCGGCGTAGTCGGCGAAGCCAAGCCCGGGCAGGTCGTTGCCGACGAAGCCGCGCCCGAACAGCACCGTGTCGACGATGCCCTTCCGGTCCACCGCGAGCTTGAAGGCCCGGCGGACCCGGACGTCCTGGAACGGTGCGAAGGAAAGGTTCATCGCGAACGACAGCTGGGTCGCGTAGGGCAGCTCGGAGGTGACCACCGTGAACGTGCCGTCACCCTCCAGCGTGCGGGCTGCGACCGGACCGATGTCACCGGCGAGATCGATCTGCCCGCCGGTCAGCGCGCTGGCCCGCGCGGTGCTGTCGGCGATCGTGCGCAGCTCGAGCCCGTCCAGGTACGGCCCCCCGCCGGCCGCGAGCCCCACGTAGTCGTCGTTGCGCTCGAAGGTGGCGCCCCGGCCGGGTTCGAACGCGGTGAGGCGGAAGGGGCCACAGGTCGGCATGCCGACAGTGAACTCCCTGGTCCCGTCCTTGAAGATGAGCGTGCTCTGGCAGAGGATCAGCCGGCCGTCCGCGATGGGAGCCTTCGTCGGCAGCTCCAGGGTCCGGTCGTCGACGATCCGCGCCGACTTCAGATCGAAGTTCTGGCCGGGCGGCTTGAGGAACGGCAGCGAGCCGAGCGTCACCGGGGCGTTCAGCGAGTACAGGACGTCCCGGGCCGTCACCGGGGTGCCGTCGGTGAACGTCGCTCCGACCCGCAGGCGCAGCGTGTAGGTCGACAGGTCCGAGGAGGTGTCGATCGCCTCCAGCACCTCGTAGCGCACGCCGTCCGCGGCCTGCGGGTCGAGGATGCCCAGGGCGCCGTGCATACAGCGCGCACGGATGTAGTCGAGCGGTGTCGGGCCCATCAGGAAGTTCAGGGTCTCGGCCGACCCCCCACCGACGAACGCCGCCCGCAGGGTGCCGCCGGCCTTCGGTGACGCGGAGGCGGCCGGGGCCGGGGCCGGTGTTTCGTCGTCCTCTGCACAGCCTGCGAGCCCCGCCCCACCCAGGAGACCCAGGACAGCCCCGGACCGCAACAGCGTCCGTCGGTCGAGTGTGTACACGCACGTCCTCCATTTCCGTGGCACCCCCCACGGATGCCGCGCAGCACGAGAGCACGGCGTCACGCGACACCCGCGCAGCCGTGCACGAAGCAGAGTTGTGTCCGATGAGTCGCGGCTCTCCGGATGTGGTCAGCGAGCGGGCCGGGCGGGCCCGTCCGAACGTCCTGCGAGGGAGACCGCCCCGGACGGACAGCGGTCGGCGGCCCGCCGCAGGGTCGACCATCGCCCGGACGATGGCTCGCCCGGGAGTACGACGACCGTTCCCGTCGCCGGATCCTGGTCGAAGACGTCCGGGGCGGCCCGCACGCACTGCCCCGCCCCGATGCACCGATCAACCTGAACCCTGAGGACTGGTGGACCGTCCCCGTCCACATCGCCGGGTTCCACATCCCCGTGCTCGGTCGCCTCGCTGACCTTCACGCACCAACCGTATCGGTAACGACTGTCATTTTCAATATATGTGTGCGTGAGGCGACCGCTTCGACCGGCCGCCACAACTCGGCGGATGCCTGCCAGCCACCGAAAATGAACACCGTTATCCTTGCGATGGAGCTGCGAACCGCCGGGGCGTCTGCGGTCGCACGGCCCCTCCAGGGCCGTGGATGCGACAGGCGGGACCAGTGGCTCGTGTTCCCCCGAGGTCCAGCCGGCCGGTGTCCCCGACCGTGGGCTCGTCCATCCTGTTCGCGGCAGCGCCGCCACGACATCGAGGAACACCGCATGAAGATCGCTTTCGTTGGCAAGGGGGGCAGTGGCAAGACCACGCTGTCCTCGCTCGTTGCCCGGCACCTGGCCGGACGCGGCCGAACCGTGCTGGCGCTTGACGCCGACATCAACCAGCATCTGGGGGTCGCTCTCGGCCTCGACGAGAGCGCGGCCGCGGCCATCCCCGCCCTCGGTGATCACCTTGAGGAGATCAAGGAGCATCTGCGCGGCGAGAACCCCCGCATCCCGGCAGCCCGGGAGATGGTCAAGACGACCCCGCCCGGCACCGGATCACGCCTGCTGGCCGTCGCCGGGCCCAGCCCGCTCCACGACCGCCTCAGCGTCGAGGTGGGCGGAGTGCGCCTCATGGTCACCGGCGCGTTCACCGAGGAGGACCTGGGCGTCGCCTGCTACCACTCGAAGGTCGGCGCTGTCGAGCTGCTGCTCAACCACCTGGTCGACGGGCCCGGCGAGTACGTCGTGGTCGACATGACCGCCGGTGCCGACTCGTTCGCCTCCGGGCTGTTCACCCGGTTCGACCGCACCTTCCTGGTCGCCGAGCCCACCCGCAAGGGCGTCGCCGTCTACGAGCAGTACCGCGGTTACGCCGCCGACCACGACATACCGATCTCCGTCATCGGCAACAAGATCCACGATGACCGCGATCTCGCTTTTCTCCGCGACCGCGTCGGCGACGACCTGCTCGTCCACCTGGGCCAGTCGGCTGCGGTCCGAGCCATGGAGCAAGGCCAGCCCGCGGGGTCGGTCGCCCTCGAACCCGCCAACACCGCCGCCCTGGACCGCATCTGTGCCGCCGTCGACGACACCGCACGCGACTGGGACCGGCTACACCGGCAGATGATCGAGTTTCACGTGAAGAACGCCCGCTCGTGGGCGAACAACACGGTCGGCATCGACCTCACCCGGCAGATCGACCCCGGATTCCGCCTGGATCTCCAGGCGGGGATCACGGTCACTGCGTGATTCGCCATGTCACCCGGCTGGTGGGGTGGCGGGGCGTAGATCGGACTGGCCTACCGTCAAAAATTGGAGAAAAACGACATAGTCCACAAACCCGCGCACGGGCACCACGCATCGGCAGTTTCCGGCACGACGGTTTCCGAAGTCGAGTCGGCTACCCCGATGGCCGTTACTGTCGAAGCGGTCGTGTTTCTACCATTTTGGAGGCCCTGATGTCCCTGACGGTGTCGCCCGAACTCGTGCAACAGGCCAGTGAGGGCTCGGTCGACGAGGCGGATTTTCTCGCCTGCGTCCGCACTTCCCTGCCGTACGCCTACGAACTGGTGGGACGGCTCGCCGGCGAGCTTCCGGGTCAGCCTCGCGACTTTGCCGACAACCAGATTCCGCCGGCGGACGCCGGTGAGCAGGGCCAGCTTCTGCGGGCGATGGCGAGTACCGCGATACGCGAGGCTCTGGAGCGGCACTTCGCGGTGAAGCTGGCATTCCAGAACTGTCACCGGGTGGCGGTCTTCCGCCCGGAATCCGTGGTCGGCGAGCAGTATCGGCGTTTCATCTCGAGGGAAAGTCAGGTACTCAACCAGCAGCCGGAGTTCGTCGACTGCTGAGAGTTCGTCGACCGATGTGAAAAAGCGACGGGGCTCGGGGTGGCGTCGGGTGCCGGCTCTTCTCCCGGGCCCCGTCAATCTTCAACAACGATTTCGCGGGGCCGTCACTCCGTGCGGATCACGGTCTCGGGCGGTGCGTGGAGGCCGACGGCGGACGGGTGTAGCCGCGGCCCGGTGACGGGCCCCCTCGCCAACGGCTGATCTTCCAGGCTGGTCTGCTCGTGGCGGTCCGAACGGTGCCCTCGGCGCGATCGGACACCCCGGATGGCGGCGAAGATCCGGCATCCGAGGTAGAAGGCGAAGGACAGGGTGGTGATGTAGGGGCTGATCGGGAGCGTGCCGCCGAGGGCGAGCAGGATCCCGCCGACGGTGGACACGGTCGCGAACAGCACCGACAGCGCCGTGGCCAGGCCCCGGCGGGCGGTCACCATCGTCGCGGCCACGCCGGGCGTGCAGATCACTGACAGCACGAGCAGGGCGCCGACGATCTGGATCGCGGCGGCGACCGTGGCACCGAGCAGCAGCATGAAGGCCGGCCCGAGCAGGCGCAGCGGAACTCCCCGGGCGGTGGCGACTTCCGGGTCGAGGCTGGCGAAGGTCAACGGCCGCCACAGCACCGCCAGGGCGGCGAGCACGACCGCGGCGATGGCGGAGAGCACGGCGAGCCGGGAGGCGTCCACCGCCACGATCTGGCCGGTGAGCAGGCCGAACTTGTTCGCGGCCCGTCCCTTGTACAGGGCGAGGAACAGGACACCGAGGCCGAGGCCGAAGGGCATGAGCACGCCGATGACGGAGTTGCGGTCCCGGGCCCGTTCTCCCAGCAGCCCGATCAGCAGTGCGGCGAGCAGCGCCCCGATCAGCGAGCCGGTGACGACGTTCGCGCCCAGCAGGAGGAAGCCCGCCGCACCAGCGAAGGACAGCTCACTCACGCCGTGCACCGCGAACGCCAGGTCCCGGTAGGTCACGAAGACGCTGATCACACCGCACACGACACCGAGGACCGCCCCGGCGATGATCGAGTTGTGGAGCAGGGAGAGCAGCTCGCCGTAGTCGTCGAAGACGAACATCCGCTCCCACAGGCTCATCGGACCGCCTGCAGGTCGCGAGGGCTGTGCGGAACCCCGCTGATGAAGATCCGGCCGGCGGACCAGTCGACCGTGACATTCGTGTCGTGCAGCGCGGACAGGCTCTCCGACGCCAGGATGTCGGCGGCCGACCCCAACCCGAACCCGCCACCGGCGAGGTACAGAACACGGTCGACGTACGGGAGGACCGGGTTGATGTCGTGCGTGACGAAGACGATCGCGGTGCCGTGGGTGCGCCGCCGCCGGTCGATCAGGGCCGACAGGGCCTCGCGGCGCGGCGCGTCCAGCGAGGCCAGCGGCTCGTCGCACAGCAGCAGCACCGGATCGGTCGCCAACGCCTGAGCGACCCGGACCCGCTGCAGCTCGCCGCCGGAAAGCTCCGCCACCGCCCGGTCGGCCAAGGCGGTGGCATCGACCGCCGCGAGCGCCTCACCGACCCGGTGCCGCGGGGTGCGGGAGGGCCAGCCCGGACCCCACCGACCTCCGTCCAGGCCGAAGCGCACCAGTTCGCGGACCAGCACCGGGGCCAGCGGCGCGGTCGCCCGCTGCTGGGGCACATAGCCGATCCGGCCGCTGCCTCGCCGCGGTGGCTCGCCATCCACTGTGATCACGCCCGTGCGTAGCGGGTGAAGCCCGAGGGCCACCCGCAGCAGGGTGGTCTTGCCGGCCCCGTTCGGGCCCAGCACCGCCAGAAACTCGCCCGCAACCAGGTCCAGGTCGAGTCCCGACCACAGGCTGCGGGCGCCGTACCCGACCGAGCCGTCCCGGATCCGCAGCACCGGGCCAGGCGAACTCATGCCTTCAGCGCTCCGGCCACCGCGCTCAGGTTCTCGGTCATCCAGGCCACATAGTCCTTGCCCGCCGGCAGGGTTTCGGTCACTGGCACCACCGGTATGTTCGCGGCCTTCGCGGCGTCCAGGACCTTCTCGGTCTCCACCCCGGTCGTCTGCTCGTTGTAGGCGAGCAGCTCGACCTTCCCCTCGCCGAACAGGGCGAGGGTGTCGGCGAGGGCGGCCGGGGGGACGCCCTCGCCCTCCTCGATCGCCTCGCTGAACTCCTCGGGTGTCTCGTTGGTCAGCCCGCACGCCTCCAGCAAATAGAGCGGGACCGGCTCGGTGACCGCGACCCCCGCACCCGCCGCGGTCTCCTTGATCGAGGCTTCGGTGCCCTCCAGTGTCGTCAGTTTCTCGGTGAAGGCCTTCTCGTTGGCCTCGAACTCCGACGCGTGCGCGGGGTCGGCGCTCGCCAGGGCGTCGGAGACCCGGGCCGCGACGGCGGCCACCGTGGGGAAGTCGTACCAGACGTGTTCGTTGAGCTCCCCGCCCGCCGCCGGCTCCTTGCCGGAGATGTCGACGGCGTTGAGGACCGTGGCCTCGGTGTCCGCCGCGCTCAGCATCGTGTCGACGAAGTCGTCGTAGCCGCCGCCGTTCGCGATCACGATCCGCGCCTGCGCAAGCTCCCGCTGGACCCGCACGTCCGCCTCGTAGGAATGCGGGTCCGCGCTGGGATCGTTGATGATCGAGGTGATCTTCGCGTGATCTCCGGCTATCTGCCGGACAACGTCACCCCAGACGTTCGTCGACGCCACCACGGACACCGGGCTCCCACCCGCAGACTCCTGCCCAGCGTCCCCGTCGTCCGACGAGCCGCAGGCTCCCACGCTCACAGCGACTCCCATCATGGCGATCACTGCAACGACTGTCCGCGTACGCATCGACACACTCCAGGCAACATGAAATCGGAAACCATTGCGGTCAAGAGGGACGATACTTCGATGCCGGCCGGACGGGAAAGGCGGCGGCCTCGGTGTTGGTAATGGATCATCAATGTCGCGGTGGTGCGCCTACCGGCGTGACGACCCAACCCACAGTCCTGCGGGCATCACCACCGAACTCGGCCTGTCCGCGTTGCCGGTGCGGCGCCGAGCTGACGCCCGGGGAACTGGCGGCTGGGCCCGGTGGGCGAGGTGGTCGCCCCCGACCGTCCCCTGCGCGGTCACTGGTGGAGTGTCTGACCGCTGGCGCCCAGTAAGGGAAGAACCTCGGTGCCAAGCCTGGCAATGTTGTCGAGGGTGCCTCGTTCGTTGCCGGAGCCTTCCACCATGAGTAGCAGTCGGCGAACACCGGTGCGTTCGACGGTGTCAGCGAGCCGCCGGGCGCATTGCTCAGGTGTGCCGACGGGGTGGATTCGGAGCAGGTGCTCGACATATGCGTCAGCATCGCGTCCTGGGGCGCTGACTCCGTCGATCCGGGTGTAATCGGATGTTCCGCGGGTGATCCAGCCTGGCATCGCGGCGCGCAGCGCGACGGCTGCCTCGGCCCGGCTGTCGGCAACCTGGGCCACGACGACCGCGCAATGGGGGACGGATCGCGGATCGCGGCCGCCGCGGGTGGCGACCTGGTCGTAGTGCGCGAGGAGTCGGGCTTTGCCCATGTCGTCCTGATGCAGGCCGAGCAGGAGCGGCACCCCGCGCACGGCGGCCAGCTCGACCGTGGCGATGGAAGTGGCGGCGACCCAGACAGGAGGACGGGGCTCGGTACGCATCCGCGGCACTACCGGAGTCTCGCGGAAGGCGAAGAACTCGCCGTCCGCGGCAACCCGCTCCGAGTCGAGCCAACGCAGCAACAGGTCAAGAGCCTCGGCGAAGCCCCGTTCGTAACGCGGTAGACCGGTGCCGAATACCTCCAGCTCGAGCCACGGACCGCCACGGGCAACACCGAGCCGAAAGCGTCCGCCCGAAATATGATCAAGTAAGGCGGTCTCCTCACCGAGGGCGACGGGGTGACGGGTGGACAGCACGCAGGCGGCGGTGCCGACCTCGATGCGCCTGGTGCTTCCGAGCACATGGGCGGCGAACGTTATAGCGGACGGGCAGAGGCCGTAGGAGATGAAATGGTGCTCGGCGATCCACACACCATGCAGGCCGGCGTGTTCCGCGGCGACGGCGTAGGCCGCCGCCGCGGCCAGTGTCTCGGCCTGGGACACACCGGGGAACTGCGCTGCGACGAGAAAAACTCCCACCGTGACCGGTGGACCGGCCACCTCACTCACGCCAGATCCCCCCATTCCGCACATCACCCGCGTTGACCTGCGGCGATCACCAGCAGCGACGGCCGTTGCAACGCTCTGACCAGCAGCGATGCGGCATGTGCGGAGAACGGGAGATCCTCCACAGTCGGCCGTCCGAGTACTTTCAGGGCTTTCCGCGCTTCCAGCCCGGTTTCCGGGCCGACGTAGGGAATTCGATTCGTGCCGTGGATGCGGAGGCAGGTCCCGACTCCGCCGACCTCCTCCGATCAGCGAAGCTCCGGGGCTGCCGGTCATGGAGGACCGATATATCGAATATTTTATTCGGTCGCGACAGCGGACGCGGGGTACAAGGAGGGGCGGAACGGACGCGGAGTCTGAGTCGCAGGCGCGTTCGGGCCAGTCCGACAGGAACGGATTGATGACCGGAGGTCGTTCGACGTGGCCGGCGTGCGCGGCCGGCTGGGATGAGCGCGCGTCCGGCAAGGATCGGGATGACGATGGCGCCTGCTCGCGGTGTTCCGACGAGCAGAATCTCGTCGTTGTCCGCCCAGGGTAGCGGCTGCCCTTGACCGGGCAGGAGCGGGATCTCCATCAGCACACGACTGGCGTTCTGGGGGCTGATGACGATGAGCCGGGCGGGTTCGGGGCGGGCGAATGCGTGCTGTAAGCGGGGCGTTGGCGGGGCCCAGCGGGCGGTGAGATGGCGGCTGACCGTCCCGGGCGTAGTCAGCAGTTGGCACATCAGCCGGTGCCGGTGCCGTGAGCAGAGGAGATAGACGGCGGCCGTGACGAACGCGCCGGCCACCGCGATCAGATGGCTGGTGAGCGATGCATCGGGGGTAAGCAACCCGCCGAGGCTCAGCGCTGCGGCCAGGTAGGTGGCCGTTTTCCGGTCGGCTTGGGCGCTGCGGTCAAGCCGACCGGTGACGTCCGGGTCCAAAGCTGCGAGGCGGACCGGCTCCGGCGTGCCGCCGGACATGAGCGGGAGGTGAGGTGGCGGACGGCGCAGGCCAAGGCCTCTCATCTCAGCCACCTCCTGGTCTGCCTGCCCGGTCGCGGTGGGAGCGACCCAGTGCCAGGAGGATAGACGAGGCAGGCCGGGATGGAAACGGTTTCGAGCACGAGAACGGCGCCACGGCACGACGTGTCGTCCTACCCCGGAACAGGCGGCACCCTGCGGATAGGAGAGGAAGCCTGGCAGCAGTCGATCTGATCGTCGGTAGAGTGTTCGCGTTTCCGGCCGCCGTAGGGCAGGCGCCTCGGCGACGACCAGTGCTGCGATGCCTGTCTCGCGTCACCGCAGCGACTGGTACGCCAGCGCCCCTTTCTGGATGCCCTGATGATCCTCGCGTCTCCCGTGAGGGTCAGTGGTCGTCCCAGTGGCCGTCGTGCGCGGCGTGGCGGTGCCCATCGTGGACGTAGTCGACGTGGTCACCATGGGGAACGGCGACGTGCCCGCAGCCCTCGCCGTGGGCGTGGGCGTGGGCGGCGCACTCCGCGTGGTCAGTGGGCTCACACTCGTCGTAGTGGTCATTGTGGACCCGGTGCAGATGGCCATCGTGGACGTAGTCGACATGGTCACCGTGCGGGACGGCGACGTGCCCGCAGCCCACGGCGTGACTATGCTCAGTGGCTGTGTGATGCGGGGCGTGCGCGGTCGCAGTGGTCACTGCTGCTCCTTCTCGGTGTTCTCCTCGCGGGCATGGCGGATGGCGTCGCGGACGATGTGTCGGACATGGTCGTCGGTGAGCTGATAGGTGATCTCCCGACCGCGGCGGGTGGCCGTGACAAGCCCGGCGCCGCGCAGTACCCGTAGGTGCTGGGACATCAGAGACTGGCTGGCCCCGATGGCGGTGACCAGCTCGTGGACGCACCTGGGTCCACCGCCCAGTTCAATCACAACAGCCAGGCGCACGGGCGCGGCCAAGGCCCGTAGTAGCTCCGCCGCCGGCTCAAGGTCGGCGAGTGCTGCTGCCTCCGCTGACACGTGAAGAGATTAGCAACTATTCATGCGTGGGGCCAGGGCGAACCGAGTCACCCGACCTCGACCTATCGCCGGAATGATCGTTTAGTAGGTTGCGGAAAATGGGAAACTGCTCCTGAGCTGGGAGGGCCGGGCTTACTGAGGGCCCGATCCGCCTTGAGGAACGGCCTCACCCCGGTGCCCAGCTACGTGTCACCGACGTCGACGGCAACCAGATCACCGCGCTCGCGGCCAACTCGCGCGACGGTGGGAACCAGAACGGTTACGTCGCCGGCTCTTCTGGCCGGCAGGACGGCTCGCCCGCGACGCCCGTCAGACCACCCTGCCCTGTCCGCCCACCAGCCCTGAGCCCCCACCACGCTATTCGGCACTGGCCGGCGGCGAGGTGGTCGTCAGGGCCTGGTGCACCCGAGCCGCCGTACTGACCCCTCTACTACCAGGCCCTCGCGCGGCAGTGTGATCCACGGACAGTGCTGCGGACCCTCCTGCACGAGCACCATGTGCACGCTGTCGGTGTCGCCCGACCCTGGAAAAGGAGACCGGCCGCCTCGCCCGCGCTGCCGCCCTACGCCACCTCGCACTGGCCGGTGTGCTGACCTCCGACGACGCCACCGGCGGGACGACGCTGATCGCCGAGCAATTGTCAAAACCTGTGGACCGCGTGTGGCGATAGAGATCAACTGAGCTGGTAGTGGCCGTTGGTGATGCCGTGCAACGCGGCTGTGGCCGTGGCTGTGGGGTCCATGTGGCTGGTATCCAGTACGTGTGGTTCGAGGGTGTCGAGGCTGCTGAACTGGTGGTGCAGCGAGCGGATCGGCTCGGGGTCGGTCAACGCGTCGGTGGCGGTCCGGCTGGTCGCGCGGCGCAGCGTCGTCGCCTCATCGGGGCGCAGCACGAGGTAGTGCAGCTCGATGCCGCTGGTCGTGCTCGTGGCACGGAACGTGTCGAGGAACCAGGGGCCGATGATGCCGTCGCAGAGCACGTCGTAGCCACCGGCGGCGTAGCGGAACGCGGTGTGGGCCACCACGTCGATGACGATCGTGTTCTGGTGGTGCGCTTCGGGTAGGTAGGGCGCGATGGCGCCTTGGCGGATGAAGTGCCAGAAGTCGTCGGCGTGGAGGTGCACGCTGAGGGAGAGCTGGTCGGCCACCCGCCGGGCGATGGTGGTCTTGCCCGCGCCAGGCGGGCCGGTCAGCACGATCACTCTGCCGGTGGGTGTGCCTGGGGCGGGGGCTGGCGGTCCCGGTTGGGC
>NZ_JBFLUG010000177.1:0-12228 GCF_041008525.1 Parafrankia sp. FMc2
GACCGGCCGCTTCTTCTGCGAACCCACGACACAGTCCTGACCGGCAGAGGGACGGGAAGACCTGCCAGCCCAACCCTCTCACCCAGACACGAAACATGCCAGGACTAAGCGGCGACAGTCTACTAGTAGGGAGCCTGGAGCGAGGCCTGGTTGGGGTTGGGATAGGGCCCCGGAGGCGAGGCCGGGTGCGGGTGCTGCTGCGGATGCGGGTACGGCGCCGCCTGCGGCTGCGGGTGCTGCCGCGGGTACGGCATGGGGGCCGGGAAGTGCGGGGCCTGCGCCGACCGGGTCGGGTAGGGATGGCCTTCGGCGACCGCGCGGACGTCGTCGTCGAGGCGCACCGCCATCCCGCCGCGGGCGAGCCAGCCCGGACCGAGCTCGACGACCGCCGCGTGGGCCAGCTCCACCGCGAAGGCGTGAGCCGACGGCTGCCGCGCGGCCGGCTCCTTCGCGAGTGCGCGCATCAGCACCTGGGAGATCCGGGCGGGGACACCGGCCGGCGGTGGCGGCGGAACGTTCAGGTGATGGGCGATGAGGGACGGCGCCGGAAGTCCCGCGCCGTACGGCGGTTTCCCGGTGAAGAGCTCGTACAGCATCGTCGCGAGGGAGTAGAGGTCGGTCGCGGCGCTGAGCCGGCCCGCAAGCAGCTGCTCGGGCGCCATGTAGCGCGGAGTACCGATGACGGCGCTCGCGCTCGCGTCGGCAGCCGCGCCCTCCACGAGCTTCGCGATGCCGAAGTCGGTGACCTTCAGCAGCCCGGCCCGGTCGAACAGGATGTTCTCCGGCTTGATGTCGCGGTGCAGCACCCCGTTCTGGTGGGCGCACGCCAGCGCGGCGGCCACCGCGAGCCCGACCGCGCACACGGCCTCGGTGGAGATGCCCGCCGCACGCTTGGTGAGCGTTCCGCCGGGCAGCAGCTCCATCACGATCAGGTGGAGATCGTCCACGGTGACGGCGTCGAAGACCCGCACGACGTGTGGATGGTCGAGGAGCGCGAGCAGCCGGGCCTCGGCCATCGGCCCCTGGCCGATCGGCAGGACCTTGATGGCCACGTCACGCCCCAGTTCACGGTGCCGGCCGGCCAGAACCACGCCGAACGCCCCCCGGCCCAGCTGGGAACCCAGCTCGTAGGCGGGCAGGGCGGCGACGAGCCGCGTCTCGTTCAGGATCACAGGGAGACGAACCAACCTCGATCGGGACTGCCACGGATTGTCAGTACGACGGTGACATTCTGGCAGTGGTGCCCGGGGCTGTTCGGTCAGGGCCTGCGGGTCGGTCAGCCTGCGGGCTCGGTCACGTCCGCGGCGGTGAGACGTCCGGCGATCTCGTCGGGCCGCCAGACGCCGTGGGCGCCGGGCAGCCCGGCCAGGTAGGCGGCGATCCGCGCCGGCGGCCAGCCGTTGCCCTCCCGCAGCCCGGCCGCCAGCATGTCCAGGTACGCCCCGGAAGGAGCGGTGGGAGCGACGTCGGCCAGCCCCCACGGGGCGGTGAACGTCAGCAACGGCACCGGGCCCCAGTGGCCGACGAGCAGCACCGTCTCGTATCGGCCGGGCCCGAGAACGGCCCGGCCGGCGCCGAGCAGAGCGGTCAGGTCGAGGTCTCCGCCGGGTTCCCGGTGCATCTCCTGCGCGGCGATGTCGACGAACTGCTGGCGGCTGAGCAGGTAGGCGCGGGCCGCGGCCGGGCCGGGCACCGCCGGGTCGTAGAACGCCATCCCACCGCCCCAGACCTTCGACTTCAGGGCGAAGTACACCGATCCCGGCAGGCGGAGCGGCGCGGTGGCACGCGGCGGACGACGGTCACGGCAACCCGGGTAGACGTGGGTCGTGCCCGGCATCGTCCCGCCCGCCAGGTAGTAGGCCAGCCGCGACGACCGCAGGTTCGACCCGTAACTGACGTACCAGACCAGTGGCGTGGCCTCCCCGTCCGCCGCCACCTCAACCTCCTCGACCACCACCTGCCACCGGCAGACGTCCTGCCCGTCCGATCCTGGATCGGTGGCAATTGTCACCCGGATCGTCGCCCCCGTGGAGAGGCACTCCCGTCTTCGGACCGCCCCCGTGCCAGAGCAGGAGGAGGGCGCACCCGTGAGGCAATCCATCACCGATACGTCGCGCGCAGCCCGCCGGGAACTCCGCGCCGGAATCCTTCCGCCTCGCGGCCTCGCTCACCAGACCTGGCATCTTCACCATCTCGTCTCCCAGACGAACCGGTCTCCCACCGAACCCGAGGCGGCTCGTTCCAGCCCAGCGGGTTTCGCCGGCGAAAACAGGAACCTCGAGCGGGCCAACCAGCCAGGAATAGCACGACTTTTCCGGCCCCCCGCCAAACAGAAGTCACCGACATCCAGGCGAACAGAAAATGGTCGACCTGAGTGAATAGCGCTCCCGGGGTCGGGTAACCTCATCAGCAGACAAGAGGCTCAATGGGCTGTGACTGCCAAGGGAGGTTTTTGTTATGAGAGCTCGCAGGACCGCCAGTCTCCTGGCTTCCATCGCGGCAGCAGGCACGATGACGCTGGCTGCGGCACTCCCGGCAAGCGCCGATCCGAACAGTCCGAACGTCGCCATCAATGGCGTCGCCAGATGCCCGGCCAGCGTCGCGACGGGCGTGGCGGTCAGCACGACCGCCGGCGAGTTCGACTCGTCCGGTGTCAGCGCTGGCGGTTTCTACAGCCTGAGCCTTCAGCAGGTTCCGGTCGTCGCCACGAACGCCACGTTCAGCGTGTCGTGCTCCAGCCCGGCCGACAACTACACCCGCACCATCTTCATCGCGCGACCGATCAGCGGGAAGACAATAACCCAGAACCTCTTCTCGTAAGAAGATCTCCCGTTTGAACAGTTGAGACGATCTCGACCCTGAGACAGCTCAGCTTCTTGTCACCTCGTATGCCGGTTCCCGGACGCTCTCGGCCGCACCCGCACCCTGCCGAGGGCGCCCGGGGACTTCCTTGGCCGCGAGCACGCGGGGCCGGCACCTGACCCGGCGATCTGGATCGTGAAGGCCGCCGAGGCACGCGGACGCGCTGGCATGGGTCCTGAGGGGCCGAAGGCGGAGTCGGACTACTCTGTCGTGATGCCGCGGCGCACCGCATGAACATCATCGTCGCATGAACATCGTCGACCACTGCCCATGCGGCTCCCACCAGGTGTACGCCCAGTGCTGCGAGCCTTTCCATCTCGGGAGCCCCGCGCCGACCGCTGAGACGCTCATGCGATCTCGCTACAGCGCCTTCGCCCGAGGCCTCGCGCCGTACCTGCTGCATACCTGGCATCCCTCAACGCGCCCCCGTCGCCTGGACCTGGACGCCGGCATGACCTGGCGCGCCCTGCAGATCGTCGACACCGTGAACGGCGGCCCGGGCGACGACACCGGTGTCGTGGAGTTCCGTGCGATCGCGCGCTCGGCGGACGGCGAGCGTCGGGTGCAGCACGAGCGCAGCACGTTCACGCGGGTCGACGGCCGCTGGCTCTATGTGGATGCCGGGACGGGGCCACTGGTCCGCGACCGGTGATCCTGTGGCCGAGCCAGCGGGGAAGGGACGGGTGCTGGTAGGCCAACCACCCTGCCCCCCTCTGGCCCTGCCTGCTGTCCGATGACCGGCGGATGGGGACCGCGAAGGGTGGCTGGCGTACCGGTGCGGTCGCGTGCACCGACCGCATCCACGTGGTGCATCCCCAAGGCTAGCGCCACGCACGGGCCGCGAGACTGGATTCCCGCCGACGGAACGCACCCTCCAGCGTGCCGGCCCGTCAGGGCGGCGGTTCCATGATCCACACCGCTGCCCGCCCGCTGCCCGCCGCGCCGCCGTCCGAGATGGAGCCGCCGACAAGTACGACGCCGGCGGTCTGATCGGCGCCAAGGGTGACCGCGGTCATGCCGGCACCGTCACGGTCACCGTTCGTGGCCGATGCGGACGCCCACGGCGAGCTGTCGACCGAGTACCAGGCGACGGGCCTGCTGCCCGCACCAGTGCCACGCCGGCCCACAGCCACGCGTACCGTCCCGCCGGAGGAGATCGCGACGTCGTCGACGCTGGCGTCCGCGCCGTCTTCCAACAGCTGCTCGCTGAGGCGAACGGACCCCACGAGTTCCGTGCCCCCGGCAGCGTCGGTGGCGTCGGTGGCGGAGCCGGCGGGCTGCCCGGACAAGGTGCCTCCCCCGCCGGGCCCGGTCGGCGAACGCCCGTCCGGGCGCAGGACCAACGCCGTCAGCGCGGCTGCCGAGACGACGGCGACGAGCACCGCCGCCACAACGGATGATCTACTTCTGGTAGCCCACGAGCCCGGCCTGGTGCTCACGTCGGGCTCGACGACCAGAAGCGCCTCCGTATCCATCGCCGCTCGGTGTAGAGCCGGTTCCGGCGCCGCCCGTCCCGCCGCTTCCACCGGTTCCACCGTCGGTGGCGTCCGTGGCACCGTCGGCGAGGTACTTGCGCACGGCCGCCGTGGACCCGTCCGGACGGATCACCCCCGCCTGGTCGCTGCCGTGATCGTTGAAGAAGACGAATCCGCCCTGGGAGGCAAGGGTGAACTGGCGACGCTCGGGGAGCACCTCCGGCGCCGCGAGGAGCTCGGCGCTGGTCAGGTCGACGATGTGGACCCGGGACGGGAATCCCCTGACGCGGGCGAGCAGCGCGAAGGCGGCGGCGTGCTGCTCGGCGTAGCCGCGCTGCTCCCGAGGATCCGCGCTGGTCAGCATCCTGGTCAGCGAGCCGTAGGAGTGGCCCGGGCGGCCAGCGAGGTCGTAGCGGTCGGGCACCGCCGCCGTGATCTGGTAGTGGTATCCGTCCGCGGTGGGCCGGGTCGCCAGCAGTGTGCCGGTCTTCGAGTCGAGGGCCATCTCGGCGCCGGAGAGCCGGGTCGGCCGGCCGACCCCGACCAGCAGTGGCGAACCGACCGCGTCGATGGTGATGTCGGCACGGATCGTCGCCGAAGGCCCGACGGGCGCGAGCTCACCCGCCGGGGGACGCCACCGACCCGCACGAAGACGTTGTCATTGCGCCACCGCGCGCCGTCGAAGTCGCCCAGGATCGCCGTCGTCACCCGATCCACCGGAAGCCGCCGGTGGACGACGCGATCCGGACGGTCGCAAGCCGCGGCGACGGCGTCGCGGTGAGCTGGCCCCGCACCTCGACCAACGGGTTGAGCTCCTGACTGATCGACACCGGTGCCTGCCGCAGTGCCCGCGGATCCGCGGCGTCTCGGGACGGAACGACGGCCGCCACCGCGATACCCAGCCCCACCGCGACGGTCACCACCGGTGTGCCGAGCAGCAGGCGTCCGGGCAGCGCCCGGCGCGACCGGCCTGTCCGGGCGGGGGCATCGGCGGCGTCCGGCGTCGATGACTCGGCTCTGACCAGCACGAAGCCCAGCGCCGCCAGCCTCAGCACGGCGGCGACGGGCAGGTGGGTACCACCGCCGGCCGCGTTCAGTGCCAGCGCCGCGACGAAACCGGCCAGCACCGGCACCAGCGCGGGCAACGCCGTCCTCGTCGTGACGGCGAGCGCCACCGCGGCCGCGGAGGTCAGCCACACCAGCAACGCCGGCACCGTCAGCAGCGCGGCCTCCGGATCGGCGGGCAGACCCATCGTCAGCAGGGCAGACCAGCCACTGCGCAGCGCGTGGACGAACCCGCCGTCACCGGACGGGCCATGCCGGCCCAGCGGGCTGAACAGGGTCACCAGCGCGTAGGCGACGAACCCGGCCACGGTGACGGCCGCGAGGACGTCGAGCCGCCGGGTCCGTCCACTCACCAGCCCGACGACCGCGGCGGCCGCGAGGACCGCACCGGCCAGCACGGTGACCGCGAGCAGGCCGGTGAACAGCGAGCTCGTCGTCCAGGCGACGGCGAGCAGGCCGACGATGAGGAATCCCAGGTCGGCGTGCGGCCGGCCACGCCGAAGGGGTCGGCCCGGTCGGGTGCCGGGTCGAGTGAAGGGCGCGCGGTCCGCTCTCATCGCGCGGAGACCGCCCGGTTCCAGGCGGTGGCGAAGGCGCCGCTCGTGGCAGCGCGCACCGCGAACACGCCCTCCGGGACCAACCCGGGCTGCCCCGGAGCGTCCGCGGGGTCGGTGAGCAGGGCCAGGCTGACCATGGCGAAGCGTCTACGGACGGCGGTGACCGCGCGCAGCACCACCGGCGCCGGCATGCCGGTGACGATGCCGAGCGCGGCCCCGTCGTCGGCGAGGCCGAGCCGTATCAGCTCCGGCAGGCCCGGGTCGCCCTCGCTGCGGCGGGCCGCCGCGAACAGGTCCAGCAGTTCGCCCCGTGCCGACAGACCCCGCTCGGCGGCGAGATGTGCTCCGGCGGTGGTCCGCACCTCGACCGGAAAGCCGCCGTCGAACGCGGCGACCGTCAGCGAGGCGGCGACCCGCACCGCCTCCTCGAAGGAGTCGTCGGTGTACGGGGCCTCGCTGGTGTCGAGCATGATGACCATCCGCGGCTCGTGCGGCACCACGTTGTGGCGGATCATCAGCGTTCCGGTCCGGGCCGACGACGGCCAGTGGACGAGCCGCAGGTCGTCGCCGCGGACGTACTCCCGCAGGCTGTGGAAGGCCACACCGCCGCTCGGGGCCGCCGCGGAGGTCCGGCCGTCGGTCTCCCGCGACCGGCCCGTCGGCGGTGGGAGCACGAACTCGGGCCTGGGCTGGACCACCAGCCGCGCCCCCGAGCGGATCACTGTGCCCGATGGTCAGCGGCCCGACCACGAAGACGCCACGGCGGTCGGTGGGCAGCGGGTAGGCGACCTCGCGCGTCTCGCCAGCAGCGAGACTCGGCACCGTGACCCGCGCCATGCGTGCCGGACTGCACGGATCGATATCGCGCAGGTCGATTCCACGCCGATACGGCGAGCGGCAGACACCTCAGCCGAATCCATCCGATGCTTTTCCCGACAGGTGATGATGTGCGCATCCGTCCGGCGGCCGGTCAGGCGGGCCACCCGCCAGTGGCGCGGCCTACGAACCGACCACCGGGCCGCTCCTGGACGCTCCCTACCGTGTCGGAGAACGGCTCGTGCCACCACTTGACGACCGGTTCAGCGCGCGACACGGCACCTAGTCAAGGATGAATAGGATCGCGCCATGTCGTCGGCGACCCGTCTGCTCGTTCTCGGTGCGATTCGGATCATGCAGCCCGTGCACGGATACGACGTGCGGCGGGAGCTGGTGACCTGGCGGCTGGAGGAGGTGGCCAACGTCCGCCCAGGCTCGATCTACGGGGCGATCCGCACCCTCGAGCGGGACGGGTGCATCGCGGTGCACTCGCGCGGCAGCGAGAGCAACCGGCCGGAGCGGACCGCCTACGTCCTCACGGCGGAGGGAGAGAAGGAGTTCACGCTTCTGCTGCGCCAGGCGTGGTGGACGGTCCAGCGCCCCACGGAGCCGCTGATCCCCGCGCTCTGCCTGATGACCTTCATGTCGCGGGACGAACTGGTCCGCGCCCTGCAGGCGCGCATCGCCTCGCTGGAGTCCGAGCTCGAGGCGGCGTCCTTCGTCCGCGGCTCCATCTCGGACGGGGCCACCGGCGCCGACGGCGGTATTCCGGAGCACGTCCGCGAGATCTTCGATTTCACCGGCAGCCGGAGCCGGGCCGAGATCGCCTGGGCCCGCGCGTTCGTCCGGCGGATTCGGGCGGGGGCGTACCACTTCGCGGATGACCCGGGCTTCCCGCGGTTCGGGCCTGGGTTGGGCGCGGCGGCCCTGAGCTACCCGAGCGGCGACGCCAGGCAGCCGACGGAGCCGTCTGGGCCGACCAGGTCCGCCGAGCCGACGGAGCCGACGGAGCCGACGGAGCCGACGGAGATTACTCAAGCTTGACTAAGTTTGAAGGCCTATGCGATCCTGCCGGCGTGGCGGACGATGATCTGATTCACGCGCGCGGGCTCGCGCGCTCCTTCAAGACGAAGACCGGGCTGGTCGAGGCCGTGAAGGGCATCGACCTGGAGGTCCGGCCCGGCGAGATCGTGGGCCTGCTCGGCCCCAACGGCGCCGGAAAGACCACCACGCTGCGGATGCTCACCACGCTGCTGCTACCGAGCTCCGGTGGCGCTACGGTCGCCGGTCACGACCTGGTAGGCCAGCCACGCGAGGTCCGGCGCCGCATCGGGTATGTCGCGCAGGTCGGCGCGGCACCCAGCGCAGGGCTGCGGGTGGGGGAAGAGCTCATCACACAGGCGCGGCTGCAGGGCCTGTCCACGGCCGAGGCGCGGGCCCGGGTCGCGCAGCTCGCTCCCCGGCTCGACCTCGGCGGGCTGGAAGGCCGGGCGCTGCTGGAACTCTCCGGCGGCCAGCGGCGCCGCTTCGACGTCGCGCTCGGCCTGATGCACCAGCCGCGGCTGGTGTTCCTGGACGAACCGACCGCCGGGCTGGACCCCCAGAGCCGCGCCAACCTGTGGACGCACATCCGCTCGCTGCGCGACGACGCCGGCGTGACCATCGTGCTGACCACCCACTACCTGGACGAGGCCGACGCGCTCGCTGACCGGATTCTGGTCATGGACGGTGGCCGGATCGTCGCCAACGACACCCCGGACGTACTCAAGGCGCAGGTCGCCGGTGACGTCGTCCGGCTCGCCCTGCCGGACCCGCAGGCCCGGGTCAGAGCGGAGGCGGTCGTGCGCAGGGCACACCCGGTCCGCGAGCTGGTCGCCACGGACGCCGGACTGTTCGTTACGGTCGACGACGGAGCGGTCGCGGTCGCGCCGATCCTGCGCGGCCTCGACGCGGCCGGGCTGAGCCCGACCTCGATCAGTGTCGACCGGCCCACGCTGGACGACGTCTTCCTGTCCCTGACCGGCCGGACCCTGCGCGACGAGGCGGCAGCGTGATGCGCACCGAGATCTGGGTCGTCTTCCAGCGGCAGATGCGGATCCTGCTGCGGAACCCCGTGTGGGTCTTCTTCGGCCTGATCCAGCCGATCGTCTATCTCGTACTGTTCGGCCCGTTGCTGAAGAACGTCACCGGCGGTGGCCTCGGCGGGGACACCGCCTGGCGGGTGTTCGTACCCGGGCTGCTGCTCCAGCTGACGATCTTCGGCGCGGGGTTCGCAGGCTTTGGCATCATCCAGGAACTGCGCGAGGGCGTGATCGAACGCCAGCGGGTCACCCCGGCCCGCCGGGCCTCGCTCATCCTCGGCCGCACCCTGAGCAACATGGTCACGACGGCCGTCCAGGCCCTGCTGCTGGTCGTCGTCGCCATCCCGTTCGGGCTGCGTGCCTCGTGGGGCGGCGTCGCGACCACGCTCGTCCTGATCTGTCTGCTGGGTCTCGGCATCTCGGCCGCCTCGTACGCGATGGGGCTGATCCTGCGGGACGAGGACTCGTTCGCTCCGTTCGTGCAGGGGGTGTCGTTGCCGTTGCTTCTGCTGTCCGGGGTGCTGCTGCCGATGTCGCTGGCACCGGCCTGGCTGCGGCACACCTCCCAGGCGAACCCGCTCAGCTACATCGTCGACGCCAGCCGCGAGCTGTTCCAGGGCGACTTCTCCGACCAGCACGTCTGGGTCGGTGCCACGATCACCGTGGCGCTGACGGCCCTGCTGGCGCTCTGGGGAACCCGGGTGTTCCAACGCCAGAGCGCCTGACCGCCGGCGAGGAGTTCTCCTGGTCGCGGACCGCTCGATGACCCGAGTGACGAGGTCGAGCCAGCGCCAGTTACCGCCCCTCCAAGCGCCATGCCACGGGACTTCGGATCATCCGATCGACAAACTCACTGGTCAGGCCCCTGACCGATCCGCCCGGTAAGCGTCGATGACCACGGTGAACTGGCCGTTCATTGCACGTTCTCCGCTGTGCTGACCTGCAAAAAGGCACGTCGCGCGTGAACGGAACCGCGTCAGTTTACCGTGGTGCAGTCAATCTTCCGTCCACTGTGGCCGTAGTTGACAGGGGTCAGTTTTCAGGGTCGACGGCAGCCCGCTCCAAACGCGCGAGGCCGCCGGTTTCGAGGGCAACGTGGACAGTGCCGTCCCCGGCGACGGCGAGGCCGTGCGGCTCGCTTGATGGGGTCGGCAGATCGTATTCGTCGATCTTTCCGTCCGGGGTGATGTGGCCGATCCGGCCCGCGGCCCACGCGGAGAACCAGCAGCCGCCGGTGGGCGGGTCGGCGATGATCGCGTGGGGCCGGGCGCCCCGGTCGGGAAGGGGAAACTCCTCGATCCGTCCATCGGTTCGGATCCGGCCGATCTGACCGGCGGCGATCTCGACGAACCAGATTGCACCGTCGGCGGTCCCGCAGATCCCGACCGGGGCTGCGCCCGGGGTGGGCAGCGGGTGAAGCGTGATCTGCCCGGACGGGGTGATGCGGCCGATCGCGTTCGCCTGGGTGAGGGTGAACCAGACGGCCTGGTCGACTCCGGCGGTGATCGCCGCCGGCAGGGCCTGGGGTGCGGGGAGCGGGTACTCGGTGATCGCACCGTCGGTGGTGATGCGCCCAATCCGGTCGCCGTTCATCTCGGTGAACCACAGGGCGCCGTCCGGGCCGGTCGTGATGCCGAAGGGCCCGCTGTCCGGGGTGGGAACGGGGAAGGACGCAGTCTCGCCGTCGAGGGCGATCCTTCCGATCTGATGGTCGCCGTTGCGGGTGAACCACATAGCGCCATCCGGACCCTCGGTGATAATTGACGGTCCGCAGGAGGCCGGGGTTAGCTGGTAGGAGTCGAGGTGGCCGTCTCGAGCCAGCCGCGCGATCTGCCCGGCGTGGACCATCGTGACCCACAGCGCCCCGTCGGGTCCGAGAGTCAGGTCGTAGGGGCCAGCACCAGGGCCCGCTATCCGCTTTTCGTGGATCATGGTGCTTCCATTGTGGGGAATCACGGGTCTCCTCGGCGGAAAAAGCATGGTTCTGTTCTCCGTGCCCTCGGGAACGCGGGGTCGACGCCAGGGCGAGGCATGCGCCATGCCCTCGAACGCGCAACGCGCGGTCATGGCTGACGAGGAAGAGGTAGCCGACCCCGGCAACGGGCGGCACGGCCGTACCAGGCCGTCAGACCAGATCGGCGCCTCATCGGATCATCGACAGGTCTCCTATCGCGACAGATGTAGCGATAGGATCGTGCCACGGTGACCCCCGCCAGGCAAAGGACTTTCGCGATGCCCCCCCGCCACCCGGGCACGGCGCCGGACGACCCTCCGCCGCTACCCGACCCCTCAGGCGTTCGCGCGCGTCCCGGCGGTCGCAGCGCCCGCATCCGGGCTCTGGTTCTCGCGGCTGTGCGCGCAGACTTGGTCGAACACGGCTACGACAGCCTCACCATCGACACCATCGCTGTCCGGTCCGGCGTGCACCGCACCACCGTCTACCGACGATGGCGCGACGTCGGCGGCCTTCTCACCGACGTCCTCGCCGAGGCCACCGCCAACATCTGGCAGCCGCCGGATACCGGCACTCTGGAAGGCGACCTTTCCGCGATCAACCGCGAAATCTATGCAGCCCTCACCGCGGACCCACCGATAACGACCGCTCTCATCGCCGCGTCCTTCCGCTCGCCGGACGCAGCCCGTGCCCTACAGGCTTTCTGGACCGACCGCTACACCCGCTGCCGACCGGTAGTCGATCGCGCCATCGTCCGTGCGGAGATCCCTGCAGACACCGATCCACACCGGCTGCTGATAGCCGCCACCGCCCCGCTTTACCACCAGCTGATCCTTCTCCGGACACCGGCCAGCCAGGCACTCCCCGACCAGGCAGCCCACGACGCGGCGGCAGCCGCGACAGCCGGCGCCTTCACATCCCAATAGCGCCACTCCCCAAGCGCTATGCCACAGCGCCTCAGATCATCAGACCAGAAAGACTCCTGGTCAGGATCCTGACCGGTCGGCGCGGTAGGCGTCGATGACCACGGTGAACTGGCCGTTCCTCTGACGTTTTTCGCTGTGTCGACCTGCGAAGACACACGTCGGGCCTGAACGGAACCGCGCCAGTTTACCGTGACGCAGTGGATCTTCTACTCCCTCGACTACTCGGTAGCAGGACGGAGATGGGACAGCATCGCAGCCTCCACTTCGAGCATCCTGTGCCGGCCGGATCCGCACCCGCGGTCCGATGACCGAATGTGACGGCTCCGGGATGTTCGGCGGTGCTGACCATGAGGTTCAGCTGCCAGCTAGTACTTCAGCCGGACTTTAGTGATCATTTTGATCTGATGGGTCATGGTTGAGATGCGACGTTGAGGTGGAGCCGGTCCAGGCACGCAAGAGGCCACCGGTGATCATCGAGGTTTGTGACGACTC
>NZ_JBFLUG010000178.1:0-12141 GCF_041008525.1 Parafrankia sp. FMc2
ACACCGCTCACGCAGTAGTCACCGGAGAGCCGGATGATCGGGAAACCATCACGTCCGGTTCGGCGGGAGGCCGCGCGGAAAAGGACCAGCCCTCGGGCTGACACCTCGCTGCGCGGCCGACCCATCCGCCTGGCTCGGTGGCTACCGTCGTCTGACTCTGCGTCACGAACGCAACGGCCGCAACTTCCTCGGGTTCGTCTGCCTCGCTGCCGCGATCACCTGCTGGAAGAAACTCCCGCACCCGACATGAGACACGCTCTTAAGGTCCGCGCGGGCACCCCGGCTGGCGTGCGTTGGACGTTCACCGCGTACACCACCGGCGACCTCCCGTTCTTCGAGCTTGTGAACGAACAGACCGTCCGGCTCGGGCTGGGTGAGGGCTGGCGGCGGTCCGCCGACGAGCCGAACTGGCGGGTCGAGATCAGCGGCACGCCGTCCATCACCTGCGCGATCGACCTGCCCCACGACCACGACGACGCCAGCGGCCTCGAACCGGTTTCGGCGCTGAACGCCGCCCGCGCGGTCAACTTCATCCCACGGCTGATCGAGGCTCCGGCGGGAGCGCGAACCGTGCTCGACCTGGCCGCCCCGCGCGCCGCCACACTCGCCCTGGGGGCCGAGCCTTGATCATCTATGAGGCGCAGACCGAGGTCCGCGAGCGGCTGGAGGCCGAGCGCGCCGCGGGCCGGCGGGGCGCCATGGTCGGCACGAGCGGCGGCACCCACGAGGGCCACCTCTCGCTGGTCCACCGCGCGAAGCAGGAGTGCGACCACGTCGCGGTGTTCTGGAACAGCGCGCTGAAGCTCGAGTGGGCACCGGGCGCGGTGCTGAGCTACACCCGCGACATGGAACGGGACGCGGCGCTGTTCGAGGCCGCGGGCGTCGACCTGTTCTACGTCCCGCTGCGCCACGACCTTTGCCGGCGGCTGTCGGCCACGTTTATCGCGATGCCTGGCATGGTGGCGCACCTGGACGGCATGCCCGAAGGCGCGAACATGGAGCTCCTGGTGACGATGGTGCTGACGCTGCTCAACATCGCCGGGCCGTGCACTACCTACTTCGGCGAGAAGGACTGGCAGCAGCTCGTCATGTTCCAGCGCATGGCCGAGGACCTGCGTTTGCCGTCGAGGGTCCTGGGCTGCCCGATGCTGCGGGAGCCGGACGGCGTCGCCTTTTCCAGCCGGAACACGAAGCTCAGCGCCGAGCAGCGCGCGGCGGCGCCGACGCTGTACCGCGGGCTGTACGCCGCAGCCGAGGCGATCAAGGCGGGGGAGCGCGATGCGAAGGTCGTCACCGATCTGGTCAAGGACCTGCTGCGACCGGTGTCCTCCCCCGACTACGTCGTCGCCGTCGAGGCGGACACGCTGCGCCCGCTGGACACCCTCACCGGCGAGGTGCGCCTGCTCGCCTCCGCCACCACCCCGCTGGTCGACAACATCGGCGTCACCGTGCCGGCCTGAGGCCGATGCGGCTGGACGTCATGGCCTGACAGTGGCCGTGCCGGGGCTTGCGGGCACCGCCGGCCCAGACGCAGACGCCCGGGCCCGCGCCCTCGGGCGGCCGCCCCGAGAAGGAGCACGAAAGGAGCCGGTCATGCGGCTGGACGGGAAGGTGGCCCTGGTCACCGGCGGCACCGCGGGCATCGGTGCCGGGATCGTGGAGATGTTCACCCGGGAGGGCGTGTCCGTGGCCTTCACCGGCCGTTCCGAATCTCGGCGCCATCGGGCATCCGGGCACTGCGCTCGCGGCCCGCCTGCCAGGTCATCCAAAGGCGCCATCAACTCACTGACCAGGCAGCTGGCTGTCGACTACGGCATGGACAACATCCGCGCCAACGCGATCATCGTGGGCTTTATCAACAGCGGCGGCGAGACCATGCAGAAGCTCCTCGCCAACGAGGAGTACATGCGGGTCATCCGAGGCATGCTGGTCCTGCCCCAGATCGGCGAGCCTGCGGACATCGCCGCCGCGGCGGTCTACCTGGGCTCCGACGAGTCGAAGTACGTCACCGGAACCCTGTTGACCGTCGATGGCGGCGCGACCAACCACCAGCCAGTCCTGCCCGTCGTCGTCCCAAACGAGTAGGCGAGGTCATCGTACCCTGTGTGCCCGCCCGGCGGGCGGGCACACAGTGGCGTCAACGACTGTGGCAGTGGCCTCGCCTCGCCGTTTCGATTCTGCTCGACCTCGGTTAAGCGAAGCGGCGCGACGGAACGTCCGAAAGGTCCGGCCGCGTGGCTTAGGAATGCAGGATGGTTCGGGAGGCCGTCAGTTTCTCGATGTCGGCCGGGCTGTAGCCGAGTTCAGCCAGAATCTGCGCGGTGTGCTCGCCGAGGCGGGGCGCTGGGCGGTGGATGGCCGGCTGGATGTTGTCGAACTGTGCCGGAGCGGATGCCAGCCGCAGGTTCTCCTCGACCGGGTGCGTCATCAGATAGCCGTTCGCGATGATGTCCGGGTCGGATGACCTCCGGTGGCGCGGCGTAGACCGCGAAGATGCAGTCCTCGGCGCGCAACCGTTGCTCCGGATCGGTGCGGGTGAAACCGGCGATGGCGGCACGGAAGCGTTCGCGCAGCGCCGGCCAGTCAGTACGGCGAGCTGCCGCGTCGGGGTAGGCGTCGATCAGTTCTGGCGGGCCGACCGCCCGGCATGCCTGCGCCCAGTAACGAGCCTTGTCGAGCATCATCAGGTTGACGAACCGTCGGTCGGATGTCCGGTAGCGATAGGTCAGCGGGCTGCGGGGGCCGGATCCCGTCATCGGTATCTGGTCGCCGGTCAGCGAGGCGTAGGCGAGGTCGGGGCAGAGGGTCCAGGCGGCGGCGTGCAGCAGCGCGGTGTCGACGACCACGCCGGTGCCGGTGCGCAGCACGTGCACCAGCCCCGCGCAGATCGCGTCGGCGAGGAACATTCCCGCCGGGATGTCACCGATCGCGGGGCGCTGAGTGCTCGGCTCGTCGGCATCGGTCGAGCGCGATCCCCCGCTTGTTGCGGTTGACCAACTCGAAGCTGAACTCGACCCCGTCCGCGTTCGGCACCAGCCGGTTGGTATGGACGAGCCGCATCGGGTCGCCGTCCAGGCACTCTATCTTGATCACGTCGGCGCCGAAGTCGGTGAGCGCGGACGCGGCCGATGGCACGAACCCGTGCTCGGAGAACTCCAGAACCTTGATGCCGCTGAGCGGGACCGTCACGAGCTGTGTACCTCCACGTCTCGAACTATGCCGTCCTGAGCGGTCGCACGCCGGCGCGACGCAGGAGCCGCTCGTAGTAGACGGCTGGACCGCCGAAGAGGAGCTGGGAGGCCTTGGCCCGGCGGTAGTAGAGGTGGGCGGGGTGCTCCCAGGTGAAGCCGATGCCGCCGTGGACCTGGATGTTCTCGGCGGCGACGGCCATGAACGCCTCGGAGCAGACGGCGTGCGCGACGGCGGTGGCCACGCCCGGGTCCGGCGAGCCCGGCACGCCGTCGACCGCCCGGGCGGCCTCGGTCGCCGCCGCGTCAGCGACTTGGACGCGGGCGAGCATGTCCGCGCACTTGTGCTTGACGGCCTGGAAGGAACCGATCGGCCGGCCGAACTGCATGCGCTCCTTGGCGTAGGCCGTGGCCGTCTCCAGGCACGCACGGGCCCCGCCCACCTGCTCGGCGGCCAGGGCCGTGGTCGCGACGTCAAGGACCCGGGCGACAACGGGGGCCGCCCCGCCCGGCTCGCCGACGAGGCGGGCCGGTACGTCCCGGAAGTCCATCCGGGCGATCCGGCGGGTCAGGTCGAGGCCGCGCAGTGTCGTCCGGGCGACCCCGGCGGTCGTCATGTCGACCTCGTAGAGAGTCGGTCCTGCCGGGCTGTCGGCGACGATCAGTACCACGTCAGCGGTGCCGCCCTCAACGACCAGCGGCGCGGTGCCCTCGAGGACGACCTCCGCGCCGGAGCCGGAGCCGGTGACATGGACGCCTAGCGTGCCCGTGGCCGGTTCCCAGGAGCCGGCGCGGTTGGGGACGGTGAGCGTGGCCGTCGTCGCGCCGGCGGCGATGCCGGGCAGCAGGCGCTCCGCGGCGCCCGCGTCCCCGGAGGCGACGATCGCCGTCGCCGCGAGCACCACGGTCGAGAAGAACGGCGAGGGCAGCAGCACCCGGCCCATCTCGCCGATCACGACGGACAGCTCCACCACGCCGTAGCCGTCGCCGCCATAGGCGGTCGGCAGCGCGAGCGCCGGCAGCCCCAGCTCCGCGGCGATCTGGGCCCACACCTTGTCGTCGTAGCCGCGCTCGGAGTCGACGGCGGCGCGTACCGCCGCCTCGTCGGCCCTGCTGGACAGGAAGTCACGCACCGCGGTGCGTAGCTCGGTGAGCTCCGCGTCGCTGGCCTCCGCCCGCGTCGTACCGGCGGCAGCCCTCGTGCCGGTGCCCGTGCTCATGCTTCGGCCCTTCCCGATCGACGCAGCTCGCGGAACGGCGACTTGGTGTCGATGCTGGGCTCCTTGGGCAGGCCGAGGACCCGTTCCGCGAGGATGTTCTTCATGATCTCCTCGGTGCCGCCGAGGATGCGCAGCGCGGGGGTGGCGAGCAGCAGCTCCGTCCAGGCGAACGTGCCCCACTCGCCGGTGTCGGCGACCAGTCGCGGTCCGACGATCTCGGCGGCGAGGTGGGCGCCGCGGGTGAGGTTCTGGGCGTACATGAGCTTGGAGACGCTCGACTCGGGGCCGGGCTGCTGGCCGGCGCGGAACCGGCGCAGCGCCTGGTGGTTGAGGTACTCGGTGGCGGCCTGGTCAGCGTAAAGCTCCGCGAGCCGGCGGCGTGCAGCCGCGTCCTCAAGACGGCCGTTGGCGCGCAGCAGCTCGGTCAGGAACGGCAGCGCGACCGCTCGTCCCGCGGCGCCGGCGCCCTCGCCGCCGACGCTGGCCCGCTCGTTCATCAGGGTGGTCAGCGCGACGCCCCACCCGCCGTCGACCGGGCCGAGCCGGTGGTCGTCGGGGACGCGCACGTCGGTCAGGAACACTTCGTTGAACTCGGCGCCGCCGGTCATCTGCCGCAGCGGGCGGATGTCGACGCCGGGCGCGGACATGTCGACGACGAAGGCGGTGATGCCCTTGTGCTTGGGCTTGTCCGGATCGGTGCGGCACAGCGCCAGACCGATCGCCGCGTGCTGCGCGACCGACGTCCAGACCTTCTGCCCCTCGAGAAGCCAGCCGTCGCCGTCACGGACCGCCCGGGTGGTGAGGCCGGCGAGGTCGGAGCCGGCGCCCGGCTCGCTGAACAGCTGGCAGGCGATGACGTCGCCGGCGTACATCGCCGGCAGGTAGCGCCGCTTGAGCTCCTCGGTGCCGTGCGCCAGGATCGTCGGCCCGATCATCCCGAGCCCGATCAGGGAGAGCACCCCAGTGTCCGGGACGTCGTACTCAGCCTCGAGGCTGTCGTAGACGAGGTCGTGGAGGCTGGACAGGCTCCGGCCGCCGAACTCGGGCGGGCCGGTGATCCACCCGAAGTCGCTGTCGTAGCGGACCTTCTGCCACGCCTTCGCCGCGGCCACCTTCGCGGCCTCGACCTCCGGGGGATCGGTGCTGAAATAGGTGATCCGGTCTTCGCCCTCGCCCCAGACGACCTCGTCGCTGATGTGGGCGCGGCGGGTGGCGTTCGCATCGAGGAAGGCGCGGGCCTCGGCGACGAACTGGTCCATCCCGCTGTCGTCCGGTTCGCTCGGCATCGGCGGTCTCCTCGGCGGTGGTCGGAGGTCGGTGGGCTGCTGGCACGCTGACGGAATCATTCGCCTGCGGCCGGACTGGCCGCCGGCGAAGGCTGGACGCCGGCGGGCGCTACCTGAGCCCGGCGACGCGTTCCCAGCGAGTGGGCCGACTGGGACGTCAAGTTGGTTCCCGATCCTTACCCGCCATGCACAGCGGCGCCGCCCATGGCGGTTCAGTGGCTCCCATCAGAACGATGTTTGACGAATATGTCAAGTCGGCTTAGGGTCGGGCGACGGCTTGGTCCAGGCCGCGGTCCACGCCGGTCTGGCGGTCGATCCGACGAGGGAGCCGACGGGTGCAGGCACAGAAGAAGCGGATGCTCGACGGGCGGGTCGTCATCGTGACGGGCGGTGGCCGTGGGATCGGACGTGCCCACTGCCTGGAGCTCGCGAGCCAGGGCGCCACGGTTGTGGTGAACGACCTGGGCGTGGGTGTGCGAGGTGAGGCGGCCGACGGCGCGGCCCAGGAGCCGGCCGACGCGGGGCTCGTCGGCAACTTCGGTCAGGCCGCCTACAGCGCGGCGAAGGCCGCCATCGCCAACCTCACCAGAACCAGCGCGATGGAGGGTGCCCGGTACGGCGTCACCGCCAACTGCATGCGGCAACCGTGCCTATCTGCGTAGACGCGGCATCACCGCGGTCATTCCCGAGAAGGCCGACCAGGCCGCCAACCGCACGAGGAAGGGCAGCAGAGGCGGGCGCCCCGTCCGCCACGACGCTGACCTGCGGCGGGCAGCCGTTGGTTCTGGTGGGCGCCGAGCAGCGGCACCTTGAGCCGCTCCCCGGCCTGGCCGATGGCAGCCAGCTTGGCAAGCGCTACATCGACGAGGCCGGGTCGGTGGAGCTGCTGGTGACCAAGGGGGGCTCCGGCAGCTTCGAAATCGGTTCGTCCCCGTTGGCGGTAAAGGCCGCCAAGCCACTGCCGTCGAGCGACTAGCCGAGCAGTCGGCGACCGAATCTGATCCAGTTTAGAAGAGGAGACCTGATGGAACTGGCCGGGAACGTCGCGCTGGTTACCGGCGGAGCTGGTGGGCTGGGCGAGGCCACCGTCCGGGCGATCGTCGCCGCCGGCGGGTCGGCCATCATCGCCGACCTCAACGATGAGAAGGGCGAGAAGCTCGCGGCCGAACTCGGCCCGTCGGTCCGCTACGCCCGGACGAACGTTCTGGACGACGAGTCGGTGAACGCGGCGATCGCGACCGCCGGTGAGCTGGGCACGTTCCGGTTCGCGGTCGCGGCCCACGGCGGGTTCGGGGTGGCGCAGAAGGTCGTGCAGCGCGACGGGTCGCCGGCCGACATGGCGGGCTTCCGCAAGACGGTCGACCTCTACCTCAACGGCACCTACAACGTCCTGCGGCTTGCCGCCGCGGCGATCGCGACGACGGAGCCGAACGAGGACGGCGAACGCGGCGCGGTGGTGACGACAGCAAGCATCGCGGCGTTCGAGGGTCAGATGGGCCAGTCGGCCTATTCGGCGGCCAAGGGCGGAGTCGTCGGACTGACCCTGGTGGCGGCCCGCGATCTCGGGTCGCTCGGTATCCGGGTGGTCTGCGTCGCGCCTGGCACCATGCGCACTCCGGTCATGGAGTCAGTCGGTGAAGACGCGTTGAAGAAGTTCGGCGCGGCGGTGCCGTTCCCGCGGCGCCTAGGGCACCCATCCGAGTACGGGGCGCTGGTCGTGCACATCCTGACCAACCCATACCTGAATGGCGAGACCATCCGTCTCGACGGTGCCCAGCGCTTCCAGCCCCGGTAGCCCGCGACAAACGAGGCCCGACGAGCGCAGCCGCAGTGGCCCCACGAGAGCCGGAACCACCGCGGTGGTCATCTCCTACTCGCGCTTCGTCGACAGCACCGAGGACTCGCAGAGCTGCGCCCGACACGTCGAGCCCCGGGGGAATTTGATGATTATGTCATTTCCGTTGGGGGTGCTTGCTCTGACGCGGGTCGGTGTCGTGACCAGCGCATATCCGCTCCGGGCGTTGCCGCCCAAGAGACCTATTGTTTTGTTCGGCATGACTGCTTACGATCGAATGACGTTACGTTCAAGTTTGTGCTAGCCCGAGGGAAGGGGCCGGGGTGGACGTCGAAGACCTCATCCTGATCAGTGTGGATGATCATATTGTCGAACCGCCGACCTTGTTCGACGCGCACATTCCCGAGCGCTACCGGGACCGGGCGCCGCACGTGGTCAAGGGACCGGACGGCGGTGACCTCTGGGCGTTCGAGGACGGGTTCGCGCCGAACGTGGGGCTGAACGCCGTCGCCGGCTGCCCGCCGGAGGAGTACGGGCTCGACCCGACCGAGTACGCGCAGATGCGGCCCGGCTGTTACGACGCGGGCGAGCGGGTCCGGGACATGAGCGCCGGTGGTGTGCTCGCTGGGCTGAACTTCCCGACGTTTCCGCACTTCTGTGGCCAGCTGTTCCTGCGTGCCAAGGACAAGGACCTGGCGCTGGCCTGCGTGCGCGCCTACAACGACTGGCACATCGACGAGTGGGCCGGCAGCCACCCGGACCGGTTCATCCCGCTGTCGCTGCCCGTCCTGTGGGATCCGGAGCTTGCCGCGGCCGAGGTCCGCCGGGCCGCCGCGAAGGGCTGCCACGCGGTCACCTTCTCGGAGAACCCGTCCAAGCTGGGCCTGCCCGGCTACCACACGGACCACTGGGACCCGTTCCTGCGTGCCTGCGCCGAGGAGAACGTCACCGTCTGCCTGCACATCGGCTCGTCGTCGAGCATGCCGATGACCTCCCCGGGCGCGGCGCCCGAGGTGATGATCTCGCTCACGCCGGTGAACAGTCTGATGGCGGTCACCGACCTGGTGTTCTCCAGCATCTTCAAGCGGATCCCGAACCTGCAGATGGCGATCTCGGAGGGGGGCACCGGCTGGATCCCGTATGCGCTGGAGCGCGCCGACTACGTCTACCAGCACCACCGCGCCTGGACGTTCACCGACCTCGGTGGGCGGCTGCCCAGCCAGGTCTTCCACGACCACATCTGGACGTGCTTCATCGACGACCCGACCGGTGTCCAGCTCCGGGAGAAGGTCGGCGTCGACAAGATGATGTGGGAGCTGGACTACCCGCACTCCGACTCCACCTGGCCGCAGGGCCCGGAGATGCTGTGGAAGGACCTCGCGGACCTGCCCGACGACGAGGTCAACAAGATCACCCACGAGAACGCGATGCGCTGTTTCTCGTTTGACCCGTTCGCGCACCGGCCGAAGGAGCGGGCCACCGTTCGTGCCCTGCGGGCCGAGGCCGCCGACGTCGACGTCCGGCCCAAGAGCATGGGCCGGCGCAAGGCGGAGGCCGCCGGCGACCTGTCGGCCGCCCTCCTGGCCCAGGCCGGTAAGGGAGCCGCGGACGGCTGAGCCGAGCTGACCTCCCGCCCCGCCGACGGATGGCTCAGCGTGGGAGCAGGAAGTCGGCACCGCCGCTGACGGCGACGCCGCCGGTCTGGCGTACAGGTGAGGTCGACGGTGACCAGGATGCCGTCGGGCCGTTCCTCGACGGCGGTGACCACACCGGCGCAGGTCAGCACGTCGCCCGGCCAGACCTGCTCGTGGAAGCGGACCCGGAACCCGCGGACGTTGCGCGGCCCGAGCCAGTCGGTGGCGAACGTGGCGAGCAGCGTCGCCTGGTGCATGCCCTGGGAGAAGACCGACGGGTAGCCGGCCGCCGTCGCGACGGACTCGTCGTAGTGCATCGGGTTCATGTCGCCGGACGCGCCCGCGTAGCGCACGAACATCTGCCTGGTCAGTGGTCCAAAGACACGCGGTGCGGGAGACAAACCGACCGCTGGGGCGTCGAGGCTCGATCGGACCTCGACGAGGGGACGGTGCCGGTCATCGGAACTCCTCGGTGGGCGCCGTAACGGGCTTGGCGGTCTCGATCAAAGTGGCACGGGACTCGGTCACCAGGGCGCCGGACGCGTCGCGGAACTCGGTGACGACCCCGGCGAAGCGCATGGTGCCGCCGCGCCGGCCCGCCTTCTCGTAACGGTCGGCGAGCTGCTCGGTCGCGTACAGCGTGTCGCCCGCGCGCCGCGGTGGCGGACCGTAGAACACGTACTCCTGGTCGCCATGCAGCATCCGGGACTGTTCGAACCCGACCCGCACCCAGGCGCCGTCGGGCGCCCACCGGGACGCGGTCGTCAGGAACATGGGCGGGATGACCGCGCCCGGGCCGAAGTACTCAGGAGCCTCGGACTGCGCCACGATCGCGAACTCATGGATCTTCCCGCGCGCGACCGGGTACTCGTACGGCGTGCCCACCATCCCCGTGGGTGCGCTCACAGTGCCTCCTCAGATGGTCTACGGGGCTCCGGCAAGTTCGCGTTGTAACTGATCTTGGTGGGGTGCGCCGGATGTAGTCTGACGTGACGGTTATGTCGGAGCTGTCCTCGCGGTTCAGGGGAAGCGGTGGAGGTCGAGCGCCTCGGTCGGTCTTGTGTGGTTGCGGCGGCCCTCGGGGACGAACCAGGATCCGGCTTCGCGGAGTCTGTTGACGACGGCGCAGCGGATGGTCGCGAGGTTAGCCGGCAGGTTGCGGGTGCGCAGGGTGGAGGCGTCCTCGCCGAAACTGACATCACGGACGTGGTGGCTGCGGTTGTCCGGTAGCCCCGGCGCATTGCTGGCTCTGCGCACTATGTCTGAAACCGTGTTTGGTGTCTGACGTTTCGTAACGTCAGGGTTGTGGCGGAGTGTGACGGCGAGGGCGTCTGGAGACGGCGACGCACCCGCCCCTGGCAAGATCATGACTGTCGAGGAAATGATCGCCGGGGAAGCGGGTGCGTCGTGGTCGAGGGTACGTCGTTGGGTGTGGACGTCGCGTGGATGGTCGGGCTGCCGGGTTGTCGGGTGGTGCACGTCGAGCGGCGGGAGTCGGGGTGGGTGCGGCTGTACCTGTCGTCGCTGGAGGGGACGACGGTGTGCTGCCCGGGCTGTGGGACCCGGTCGGGGCGGCTGCGTGAGCGTGTCGAGCAGCGGCTGGCGCACCTGGTGGTCCTGCCGATGACAGTGGTCTGGGACAAGCGGCGGTTGTACTGCGACAACGACGCGTGCGGGCAGCGGACCTTCGCCGAGACCGGACCGGTGGGCGACCGGGCTGTTCGACGCGACCGGCGGGCATGGCCTGCTCGGAGTCGTCGAGGGCCGGACCGTCGCGGGCACCGTCGACTGGCTGGCCGCCCAGCCCGGACAGTGGCGCGCCGGGCTCTGGGCCGTCACGATCGACATGTCCACGGCCTACGCCTCCGCTGCCCGCGAGGCGCTGTCCCGTGCCCTGCTCGCGATCGACGGTTTCCACGTCAGCCAGCTGGCGAACAAGGCGATTGGCGACACGCGCCGCCGGGTCACCCACGAGCTGCGCGGCCGCCGGGGCAGAGCGACCGATTCGGAATACACGATCCGTGGGCTGCTCGTCCGGGCCGAGGAGAAGCTCTCACCCGCTGCCTGCGGGAAGCTGCTGTGTACCCTCGCCGACCTCGGCGGGGACGCCGCCCTCGCGATCGGCACCGCCTGGCGCGCGAAGGAACACCTACGCGCCGTGCTCGCGCTCTCCCCGACCCGCACCGGGCTGGCGACCTGCCGCACCGACATCAACCGGGCCCTGACCAGGTTCTTCACCTACGCCGCCACGACCGGCGCGACCGTTCCCGAGATCGTCACTCTCGCCGAGACCGTCTCCCGGTGGCGTGAGGAGATCGCCAACGCCGTGCTCCACGGCCTGTCCAACGCCACCGCGGAAGGCGTCAACCATCTGATCAAACTTGTCTACCGCACAGCGTTCGGCCTGACCAACGTCGTCCACCAGCAGACCCGCGCCCGCTACAGAATTTGAATGGTCGGGGTCTGTTTGATCACATCCGGTCTGTCCGGGTATGACCCGGCCGTGCTCAGCTCTTGTAGCGGGCATGAGGTATGCGGATGGTGGCGGGCTTACCGCGCAGGGTCGTGCTCGTCGGGAAGCGGTCCGGGCGCAGGCGGCGGACCTGTTCGCCGCCGGGGTCGATCCGGTGGAGGTCGCCGGGCGGCTGCGGGTGAGTACGAAGTCGGCCTACCAGTGGAAACGGCTCTGGAAGGCCGGTGGTGTGGCGGCGCTGGCGTCGCGGGGGCCGAGTGGGGCGTCGTGCCGCCTGTCGGACCGTCAGCTCGACCGGCTACGGGTGGAACTGGACCGGGGTCCGGCCGCGCACGGCTGGCCCGACCAGCGCTGGACCCTGGCTCGGGTGACCCTGCTGATCGGCCGGCTGTTCCACACCCGCTACACCCTGCGCGGCACGTCGTATCTGCTGCACCGCCTGGACTACAGCCCGCAGGTCCCGGCCCGTCGGGCCGCCGAACGCGACGAGGAGAAGGTCGCCGCGTGGCGGGCGGAGACCTGGGCGAAGGTACGAGGCTAATGGG
>NZ_JBFLUG010000179.1:0-11694 GCF_041008525.1 Parafrankia sp. FMc2
AAGGACACCGACAAGCTGATCACCAGCCGGTTCCGGACCCATCCCCAGGCGGAGATCATCGAATCGCTGCCCGGGCTCGGGCCGATCCTCGGCGCCGAGTTCGTCGTGGCCACCGGTGGCACCCTGGGCGGGTTCGCCACCGCCGGACGGCTGGCGTCCTACGCCGGGCTCGTGCCCGTCGCCCGCGACTCCGGCCGCGTCAGCGGGAACCTGCGCCGCCCCAAGCGCTACAACCGCAGACTGCGGCGGGTGTTCTCCATGGCGGCCCTGTCCAGCATCCGCGCACCAGGACCGTCGAGGACCTTCTACGACCGCAAACGCCACGAGCGGCTGATCCACACCCAGGCCCTGCTCGCCCTCGCCCGCCGCCTCGTCGACGTCCTGTGGGCTCTGCTGCGTGACGGCCGCACGTTCACACCGACCGCGCCGCGACCCGCTACCGCGGCGGCTTGACACGGTCATTCAGATTCCCTTCGGTCGGTGCGGCCGCGGTCGTGCTGCGTCAGAACCTGAGCGTATGCTCACTTACCTCTGGACCGCAATCGCCAATTTTTGATTGTTGATTGCCCACCGGGACCGATGTCGACCACGATGGGCGATGTGGTGGCAGAAGCCGCGTTGCGGCGGACCAGGACGAGCGCTGCGGTCGTCGAGTACCTGCAGAAGGAGATCTTCGTCGGCAGCCTCCGTTACGGCGACCGCGTCGACGTCGAGCGGATCGGCGCGACCCTCGGGGTGAGCCCCACCCCTGTCCGTGAGGCCCTCGTGCTCCTCGAGCGGGACGGCCTGATCGCGACCCGCGTGCACCGGGTGGCGTTCGTCCAGCACTTCGACGCCCGCACGCTGCGCGCGGACTTCCACGTCCTGGGTCTGCTGGGCGGAGTCGCGGCGGCGCGGGTCGCGAAGGACCGTGACCCCGAGATCCTCGCCCGGCTCCAGCACCTGCTCCGGGCGCTGGACGACAGCGGCACCGACAGCGCGGACGGCGCTGGCGGCGGGCGCCTGCTGGATCTCGCGGCCGAGATCGTCCTGGTCCAGCACCGTGCGGGGGCCACCCCGCGCCTGCTTGCGGACCTCCGGGGAGCTGGCGGTTTCCTGGAATGGGCGGCGCGCCAGAGCGACCGGCGTCCCCCCGGGGAGATCATCGAGGCTCAGCGGCGGGTCATCGACGCCATCGTCGCCGGAGACCCGCGGAAGGCCTCGCGGGCCCGCCTGCAGGACACCCGCGCCGCGGCCGAACAGGTGATAGGCGAGCTGATCCGGCGTGGCGTGCTGCGCGCGGACGGCACCAACGCCGCCGCCGGCTGACGGGCCGGAGCGCCACCGTCCGGGAGACGCGGTACGCCGATGTCGCCGATGCCGATGCCGATGCCGATGTCGGCGATGTCGGTGTGCCCCTGATGTCGGTGGCGTCGGCGACGCGTGGCTCGGCGAGCAAGTACTCACTACATTGGACCGGAACGCTCGTGCGTTCGCCCGGGGACGGCCGGTGACTGGCTCGCGCCAGCAACCCGCCCGAACCGCACGGCTGCCATCGGTAGGAGCGTGAGGTGTGATGGAGACAGGGACCGCGGGTCCGGTGCTGATCGACGACGAGTGGGTCGAGAAACACTTCGACCACCTGTCACCCGACCTCGCGCGGGAGTTACACCCGACGCTCGCCCGGACCCGTTCCCGGTGCCCGGTGGCGCACAGCGACCAGCACGGAGGCTTCTGGGTGGTCACCCGGAAGGAGGACGTCCTCCGCGTCGCGCAGGACTGGAAGGCGTTCACCTCCGAACGCGGCATCACCGTGCCGTCGCCGCCGGGGCCGCCGATGAAGATCCTTCCCGTGACGGTCGACCCGCCGCTGCAGCGTGAGTTCCGGCAGCTGACGAACCCCTATTTCCGGCCCACGGTCGTCAAGGAGTGGGAGGAACCGACCCGCGCCGTGGTGAACCGTCTCATCGACGGTTTCACCGAGGACGGCAGCTGCGAGTTCATGGAGGCGTTCGCTCGGCCGTTCCCCGGCCTGACGTTCTTCGACCTGGCGCTGCACGCCCCCGCCGAGGATCTCGACGAGGTCAACGGGTACGCCATCATGGCCTCGCAGATGCACCGCCCAGAGGCCAGGGAGTGCCTGCTGAAACTGGCCGGCTGGATCGGCCGGTTCGTCGAGGAACGGCGCCGCCAGGGCCCGCGGGGAGACGTTGTCGACGCCGTGATGGCCGCACAGATCGAGGGTCGCCCGATCACTCCCGAGGAGGTGGTCGGAACCATTCAGCTGCTGGTCCTCGGCGGTCTCGAGACGACCGCCGGTGTCCTGGGCATGGCGATGCTGCGGCTCTGCGAGCATCCCGAGATCCTGACGGCGCTGCGGGAGCGACCGGAGCTGATTCCGAACGCCGTCGAGGAGTTCCTGCGGCTCGACGGATCCTTCGTGTGCATCGCCCGCACCGCTCGGAACGACACCGAGGTGGGCGGCCAGCTGATCCGGCAGGGCGAGAAGGTCCTCATGTACTGGGTCTCCGCCAACCGCGACGAGGCCGAGTTCGACAATCCCGACGTGTTCGACCTCGAGCGGGCCAGGAACGCGCATGTCGCCTTCGGCGCCGGGCCGCACCGCTGCGCCGGCTCCAACCTCGCGCGGATGAACCTGCGGGTCGCACTTGTGGAGATCGTCCGGCGACTGCACGACATCCAGCTGCGGCCGGGTGCCGATATCGGTTTCATGTCGACGTTCAATCGGGCGCCGGTGTCCGTCCCGCTTGTTTTCACTCCTGGGAAGCGGGTGTCCGCACCGACCTCCTCCTGATCGCGGCCAGCCGCTGGGGTTCGGGGGCGTTGTCCCGGGCTCAGGGGGTGCTCTCGACGACCTCGAGCGCGTTGCCGTCAGGGTCACGGAAGATCGCGAGGCGTACGCCGGAGCCAAGGTCGATGGGGCCGGTCAGCAGGTGCCCGCCACCCGCCAGGGCACGCTCCGTGATTCTTCCCAGGTCGGTGACGTGCATGGTGAGGTACCGAATACCGGTCGCGCCGATGAAGACGGCGGGTGGCTCGGTCACCGCCGGCGGTCGCACCGGAACCATGATCTTGATTGTCACCCCGGGGGCCTGGAGCGGATGGACGACTCCGGAACTCGAGGTGATCACCGGGAGCCGTTCGAGGTCGAAGACGGTGGCGAAGAAGTTCACGAGGGTCTCGTCGGTACTGACGAGACCGACCTCGACGCGCGACACGGTCACGTTGGCTCCCCTGATGGTCCTGCGGCTGACGATCGAACGGATACGTCGACGTCTCCTCGCGGTGGAACGGCTTCATGGTTACCGGCCAGCCGGCTGACACGTCAATGGTCGGCGGTCGGCCGGCTCGTTTCTGAGGTGGCAGGCCGGGAGAGGTGCTCCGGCTGTTTCGTCCGCAGTGCGCGAACCGCCGGTGGCAGGCGCCGCGTAGTAGTCGGTGGATCCGTTCCCACGGCGGACAGAACCACGCCGGACAGACCACGGCGGACAGACCACGGCGGACAAGGAGCCGGCATGGCCGACCTCGTTCTCGACTACGCGCTGCTGCACGACCTGGCAGGCAGCATCCGGACCCTGCGCGGCCAGGTCGAGACCGACATCGCCGTCGCCTCCAGCCGTTCCGTCGCGGGCAGCCGTGGTGAGGTCGACTCCGCGGCGGTCGGCGACGGCACGCTGTTCGCGGCGCTGAGTGCTTTCTACTCGACCTGCCACAAGCCGTTCAAGGACTCGATGGACCGGCTCAAGGAGCTCTCCGAGCTGCTCGACAGCGTCGCGAAGGCGTTCTTCGACGTGGACGCCGACTTCGCCAGCAAGGTGAAAACCGGGCGCCTGCAGGCCCAGGTCGGCCAGTGGCAGGCGCAGCAGCAGGCGTGGGACCAGTACCAGCGGATCAAGGACAAGGTCGTCACGTACCAGTACCACGACTCCAGGGGCGTGCTGCAGACGGCCACGATCCCGCTGTGGGGCGCCGACCGGCCTCCGCCCGCGAAGCCGGGTGCCGCGCCCACCAGCCTCGCCGGACCGGGCGGCGGTACGAAGACCGACGCGAAGGTCGACGCCAACGGCCGCCTGATCTCCGAGACGAGCACCGTGACGACCGCGAACGGGCTCACCTACAAGGAGACGACGACCTATACCTACGTCGACCGGAACGGTGACGGCAAGCCGGAGGTCGTCGACTACACGACCGCCATCACCCACTCCGACGGCACCGCCGAGGAGATCGCCCGCACGACGAAGCCCGACAACAGCTACGTGGTCACCAGCAGGACCAAGGAGGGGGTGACGACGACGAGCGTCACGCCCGGCGCCCACGGCGGCTACAGCAGCGTCACGACGACCCCGAAGGGTGAGACGACCACCGTCACGGTCGTCGCCAACCCGGACGGGACGGGGACGAAGACCGAGGTCGGCCCGAAGGGGACCGACGTCTACACGGGAAAGCCGGCGACGGGCCAGTGGACCCTGAAGTCCCACAAGGACCCCTACGACGAGCTGCCGATCACCATGGGCGGCGCCTGACCGCACCCCCTTTCCGAGGAGCCCGGATGGCCAACATCACGATCGACTACGCGAAGGTCACCGCTGTGGGGACGGCGCTGAACGCGGCTGTCACCGAGACCGTGCCGAAACTGACGTCCCTGCAGTCGGCGGTGTCGACCCTGCTCGGCAGCGAGGGCGGGCTGTGGCTGCAGAAGTCCAGCCCGGTGCTGAGCCAGCAGTACACCGACTTCAACACCTCGGTGACCGGCGCGGTGAACAACATCACCAGCTTCGCCCAGCAGTTCAACAACATCATCTCCCAGCTGCAGGCGATGGACCAGGCGATCAGCACCTCCAAGTGACCAGCCTTCCCCTGACCAGCCTTCCCCGTTGAGGACGGAGCCCCATGCCGGACATCAAGGTCGACTACAGCCAGGTCACCACGGTCGCCAGCCGGTTGACCACCGAAGGCGGCGAGATCAAGACCACCCTGACCCGGTTGCAGGGCCAGGTGACCGAGCTGCTGACCGGCACCGGCGGGCTCTGGCTGCAGCAGTCCAGCCCGGTGATGAGCGCGCAGTACACCGAGTTCAACGCGTCGCTGACCGCGGCGATCGAGAACCTGGGCAAGTTCGCCGAGAGCTTCAACATGATCGCGAACAACCTGCGGACCATGGACTCCCAGCTCGCCGCGCCCCCGCCGGCGGGCGGGGGTAAGTAGGACCGCGTACGCCCGGCCCGGTCGTCTCCCACGGCCGGGCGGGGGCGGGACCTGCGTCGGTGCTGCTCAGCGCAGGACGGTGTGCGGGATCGTGATGGTCCGCAGCATCCCCGCGGCGTCGGTGATGTGCCCGCGGCCGGGGCGGACACCGCCGCGCAGCAGGCTCGCGGGGATGCGGGTGCCGAGCAGGTCGCCCTCCAGCGAGGTCTGCGGCGCCAGCAGCACTCCCTGCCGGGAGCGCCGTGCCTCCCCGAGCCACCCGCTGATCGACTGGGAGAGCACCTCGCCGGTGCCCGCGTAGGCCAGGCCGATGCCGCGGTCCCGCCCGGACGCGACGATCTCCCGCAGCGGCGGGTCGAGCACGGAGTTGTAGCCGAACAGGTCCACGTCGTCGACGAGGACGACCGCCGGCCCCTCGACGGTGAGGGAGTCCATCCCGGCCAGGGTGACCTGGGGGTGTGCGGCGAGCCGCCGCAGCGGCGACTCGCGCGGGGTGACGACGACCAGCCGGGTGCCTCCGGCCAGCAGCGACACCGCCAGTGTCGCCAGCGCGTTGCTCCGCCCCGATCCCGGCGGGCCGGCGATGAGGAAGGTGTGGGCGCGCCCGGCGAAGTCGAGCAGCAGCGGCGCGGCCTCGTCCCCGCCGAGGCCGAGCAGTGCCCGCAGCGGTCGGCGCTCGGCCGGCGGGACCAGCTCGAACGCCTCCGCGAACGGCAGTGTCCCGGGCAGCGCGGCGACGCGGAACGGGCGGCGGGCGGCGGGTGTCTCCCGGTCCCGCGCGCCGGCCCGCGCCGCGATCCGGCGCAACGCCTCCGCCTGCGCCTGGCCCGCCGGGTCCGGGTCGAGCAGGGCGACCTGCAGCTCGGCCTGGTTCACCGCCCGCCACCCGCGCCCCGGCGGAATGTCCGCGGGGATCCGCTGTGGCGCCACCCGGATCGTGGTGTAGTCGGTGCGCTCGCCCATCCGCAGCAGGATGCGGTTGTCGTTCAGCGCCCCGGCGCGCCCCGCCAGCAGACCCCGGTCGGACGTCGCGACCACGTGCAGACCGACACCGGTGCCCTCGCGCAGCAGGGTGAGCAGGACGTCGTAGAGCTGGCCGCCGTCGTGCTCGGGCAGGGTGGCGGCGAGGGAGTCCCAGCCGTCGACGAGGAGCACCAGGTGCGCCGGGGCCGTCCCGTCCGGCATCGCGGCGCGCAGCTCCGTCAGGCCGGCGCAGGAGTACTCGCCGAGCAGTGTCTGCCGGCGGGCCAGCTCGGCCGCGAGGCGGTCGCAGAGCCGGCTGAGTCGTTCCAGGTCGGAGGCTGCCACGACGGCGCCGCAGTGCGGCAGCTCCGCGAGCACGGCGAGCGCGCCGCCGCTGGCGTCGACGCCGTACAGGTGGACGTCGGCGCAGCCGTGGGCGCGTGCCAGCGCCCCGGCGAGCGTGCGCAGCACCTGGGAGCGGCCGGAGCGCGGCGACCCGATGACGTACAGGTGGCCGAAGGTCGCGAGGTCGCAGACGACCGGTTGCTGCAGCTGAAGGGCCGGGATGTCCTCGACCGCGTACGGCACCGCCGCCGGCCCGGCCTGCCGCAGGAGGTCGTCGAGCAGGATCCGTCGCTCCAGGGCGGGCAGCCACGGGCTCGGCTGGGGCTGGTGGTCGGTCCGCTCGGCCGCGGCCCGGATGGTGTCCACGAGGACGTCCAGGTCGGTGGGGGCGAGGTCGTCCTCGCGGGGATCGCCCTCCTGCGGGCCGTCGGTCGCCTCCGTCGGCAGCGGCGACGGCCGGCCGAGCGCCGTCCACGGCAGGGCGGCGGCGGGCACGGCAGCTCCGTCAGTCGCATCCGCCAGAGCGGCGGTGCCGGCGGTGTCGGCGGTGTCGGCGCCCCTGGTGCCGACCGGCCGGGTGGTCGCGTCGACATCGGCGTCGGCGGACTGCTGGTAGGGCGCTCCGCAGTACGCGGTCTGGAACAGGACGGCAGACCGGTGCGCAAGCCGGGCCAGCGCCCGTCCGGCGGCGGTCGAGGGGATGAACGCCGCGTCCGGGGTGTCGATGACGTCCGAGCTCTCCATCGGGTCGGTGACCCGCAGCGCGATGCGCAGGTTGGTGTTGGCGCGGATGTCGCCGGTCACCACCCCGGCCGGCCGCTGCGTCGCGAGGACCAGGTGGATGCCGAGGGAACGGCCACGCTGGGCGAGGCTGACCAGACCCGGGATGAAGTCCGGCACCTCGCGGGCGAAGGTCGCGAACTCGTCGATGACCAGCAGCAGCCGGGGCAGCGCGGGAAGCCCCGGATCCCGGGACCGCAGGGACCGGTAGTGGACGATGTCCTTGGCCGCGGCCGCGGCGAGCAGCTCCTCGCGTCGGCGCAGCTCCGCGGCGAGCGACTCCAGCGCCCGGATGGCGAGTGCCGGGTCGAGGTCGGTGACCATCCCCAGGGTGTGCGGCAGCCGGGCGCAGCCGCGGAAGGCACTGCCGCCCTTGTAGTCGACCAGCACGAACACCATCTCGTCCGGCCGGTTGTGCGCGGCCAGCGAACCGACGAGCGTCTGCAGCAGCTCGGACTTGCCCGCCCCGGTGGTACCGGCGACGAGCGCGTGCGGCCCGTCGCGGACGAGGTCCAGCACGACCGGCCCGTCGAAGCCGACCCCGAGCGGGAACCGGACGGACGCCGGACGCACCTCCCACGCCCGGGCGATGACCGCCGGGTCAGGCGGCCCGAAGGCCCTCGGCCGGTCGGGTTCGGTGGGGCCGAGCAGGCCGAGAAGGTCGAGCAGGCGGACTCCGTCGGGCAACCCGTCCGCCGAGTCGGGGGTGATGTCGCGCAGCGGGGCGAGCGCCCGGGCGACCTGGTCGCACCAGTGCCGCGACACCAGGTCGGCGCGCACCCCGGGCAGTTCGGGGACGTCGCTCTGGCGCACCGTCAACCCGTCGCGGTCGCAGCGCACCACGCTCGTGCACTCCTCGGGCAGCAGCCGGACCTCGGCGTCCAGGCAGATGGCGAAGATCCGCACGGCGGGGCCGTCGGTCAGGATCTGGATCAGGCCGGGGACGTCCCGCAGCCGGCGCGCACCGTCGACGAACACGACGACGTCCGGCTGGGTGAACATCACGGTGCCCAGTGCCGAGCCGCGTGCCTTCTGCCGGGCCCGGATCTGGGCCTGCAGCTCCGCGATCCGGTGCGCGACCGTCTCCGGGTCGTTGCCGATCAGGACCGTCGGGCCGGCGCCGGGCGCGGCCTCGGCCGGGCGGGCATGCGGCAGCCAGCGCACCCACCCCCAGCTCTCCCGGCTCCCGGCGTCGGTCAGGACGACGACCCGCAGGTCACGCGGGCTGTGCAGGACGGCGCACTGGGCGAGCAGCCAGCAGGCGAGGGCGTGGGTGGTGACCCGCGCGCCGGCCACCCCGACGACCCCGCGGGCGGGCAGGTCGAGGGCGAGCGGCACCTCGGGCACGTTCCAGCGCAGGTGATGGTCGTGATCGTCGATGGCGGGGTCCTCCACCTCGATCAGGGACGGCTGGTCGATCGTGCCGACCCGCAGCAGCAGGTGATCCGGGTCGGTGCGGCGGCGCTCCCAGAGCCGGTGCCCGGGCCCGGTCGCGGTCAGGCCGAGCGCGGCCGGGTCGGGGGCGGCCGTACACCGTGCCAGCCGCTCGGCGCGGACCTCGGCGCGCAGATCGGCCTCGGCCCGCGCGCGGCGTTCCCGGTAGCGCTCGCGCTCCGACCGGTAGCGGCTGCGTCCGCTGCGCCGCTCCTGCTGCCAGTTGGCGAACGCGAGGACCGGGCTGAACGCCATGATGATCAGGAAGAAGTACGAGTGGAAGAACCAGACGAACGCCAGGCCCAGGAGCAGCGGCGCCAGCATGATGAGCAGCGGGATGGGCCGCCGCGTCGGCGGGGTCGGTGGAGCCGGGAACCGCTGGCGTGAGGTGAGCAGCCCCGGCACGATCCGCGGTGGCCGGTTGAAGTCGCGGCCGACGACGTCCTCGGCCGGGGTGACAGCCGCGTCGGCCGCGGACCGCTCGGCCAGGCGCAGCAGCAGCGGGCCGATCACCAGGTCCGACCCGACGTCCCACGGTGTGCAGCCGGCCCCGCCGGGGCCGAGCTCCGGCCAGACCGCGGGCTCGGGCGGGTCGGGGATCTCCCGGCGCTCCACGCGCAGCGCCGCGTGGTGGTCCTCGGTGAGCCGCAGTGTCGGCGGCTGCGGGACGGTCGTGCGCACCCCGGTCGGGGCGATCCCGGTCAGCCAGGTGTCCCCGGTGTGCCCGACATGCAGTACTGCCGCGCGGGGCGGGACGTCCGGGTCGACCAGCCGGATGGCGCAGCCCTGCGCCGCGCCGATGTCGTGGGCGCCGACCCCGACCCGCCACACCCGCCCCGAGCCGGGGCCGCCGACGACCCGCACCTCGAACCAGCGGGCGGCCGAGGCCTCCGGGGCCAGCGGTTCGATTCCCCGGGGCGGCGCGCCGAGCCCGATCCGCTGCCCGCCGAGGATCCCGCCGCCGCGGACCGTCGTCCGCGGGTCCAGCCGGCGCGGGCCGAGGAAGAAGTCGCCGGGCGGCTGCGCCAGAGCGGCGGCGAGGGCACCGACCGTGGTCTCCGGTCGCAGCCGCGTCACCACGTCACCGGTGGACGCGGCGCCGGTGGACGCGGCGCCGGTGGCGGCGCCGCCGGTGAGGTTCGCCGCCGGGCTGACGGTCAGGTCGTGAGCGTGCTCGACGGTGAGCAGCACCTCGTTCCCGGTCATGGCGCCGTTCCCGTCGATCCGGCGCCGGCCTCGATGGCCGGCCGGTCCCCGGACGCTGCCGTGGCGGCCGGCCCGGTGCCGTGGCGTACCGGCGCGCGCCCGGGTTCGGCCAGCGCACTGACATCCGCCATCGGTTGCGGCGCCGGCCGCACGGACGGTGGCTGCGCGGGCGGTCGCTGTACAGGTGGCGCCGGTACAGGTGGCGGCTGTGCGGGCGGTGGCTGTGCGGGCGGCTGCGGTACAGGCGGTCCCGGCACCGGGGTTGCGACCGCCGGTCGGGCGCCGTTCCGGCGTGCGCGCCGGGGCCTCTGCAGGGCGCGGGCGACTCCGCGTTCCAGCGGTCCGGCGTCCGCGTGCAGACCCAGTTCCGGTGCCGAGAGGCGGCCGAGGGGATCGAGGACCAGCCGCCAGCGCGGTCCCGGGTGCGGGCCCACCAGCAGCACCCGAAGGTCGGGCCGCCGTTCGACGACCTCGGCGAGACGTGCCAGTCCGCGGGGCCCCGGAGCGGGGCAGACCAGCAGCGTGAGGCTCTCCGGCCCGGCCGCCGGCAGGTCGAGGTGGTCGAGGTGGTCGAGTGCCTGGCCCAGCGGCAGGCCCCCGAATCCCGGCAGGATCGCGTCCACGACCACGAGCCGAGGGCCGCCCGCACCGCCTGCGTCGGCAGCCGGACGCATGGCGGCCGTGTCGACGGTGAGCCGGGCGGCGACCTGGGCCGCGATCGTGGCGACGAGGCGGCGGGCCGCGTCCGGCGGGCCTTCGACGGTCCCGATCGGGGGGAGCGCGGCCAGGTCCAGAAGCACCAGCGCTCCGCGCGTGCCGGGCAGCAGGCCGACGGCGACGGGACACGGCCAGCGGGCCGGATCACCGATCGGCTCGGCGGTGGCGGGACGGGGCGCACCCGGCCGGGGCGACGTCCGGATCCGCGCGGCCGGGTCCAGCCCTCGGCCCGCGAGGTGAACCCGCACCGAGCCGGTCCGCACGGTGGCCTGGAACGGCCAGACTGCAGTCCCGGCCGCGATGGCTGGCATCCCGGGCACGGTGATCGCGTCCGGACCGGTTGTCGGGGTGGCCTCGCCTCCCGCGGCGGTGCGTGCGGCTCCCACGGCGGTGAGCGCGGCTGCCGTGTCGGACGCGAGCGTCCGGTCGGCCAGCAGCGCGGCGATGTCGCGCACGTCCCGGCGGAAGCGGTGCCGCGCGGCTGCCAGCGCGGCCAGGTCGCGGAAGCCGCCGAGGAACTGGCGGCGGTGGCGGGCGAAGGTGCGCCGCCAGCCGCGGGTGCGGGAGAACCAGCGGGCGAACACCGCCACCAGGACGAGCGCTACGAGAGCGCTCAGCGCGATCAGGATCGTGGTCCGGTCGCGCAGCAGGTCAGCCACGGACCCACCGCTGGTAGGAGCCCCCGTTGCACGCCATGGTGTACAGGTTCCCGGCGGAGTTGCTGTCCAGGCACAGGCCGGTGGCGACGTCGGTCAGGGTGACCGAGCCGTAGCCGGCGTCGACCATCCGCCACTGCTGGTACGACCCGCCGTTACAGCCCAGGGTGTAGGCGTTCCCCGCGGAGTTGCTGTCCAGGCACAGGCCGGTCGCCTGGTCGGTGAGGACGACTGTGCCGTAGCCGAACACCCGCCACTGCTGGTACTGCCCGCCGTTGCAGGCCAGCGTGTAGCCGTTCCCGGCGCTGTTGCTGTCGAGGCAGAAACCGGTGGCGAGGTCGGTGAAGGTCGCCACGGCCGGCGGAGGCGGCGGAGGTGGGGGTGGTGG